>NZ_JBFAQT010000007.1:0-228934 GCF_040678895.1 Kitasatospora sp. NPDC049258 | reverse complement strand
GTAAGTCGTCCAAGCCACCAGGAGTTCCAGATGACCGCGACCGAGTCCCCCTACAGATGGCGATGGGCGGCCCTGTTCGTCATCCGCGCCGCCGTGCCGGAGCTGACCCGGGATCAGCCGAACTGCTGCTCCAGGTCCTTGAGCTTCTGCTCCAGCGAGTCCAGTCGGGGGATGGCCAAGGTGTCCTCCTCCGGGGTCAGGTCGACGCTGCGCCGGGCCGCCCGGGCGGGCAGCCCGGCCTGGACCGGCCGCCCCTCGACCGGGGCGGCCGCGGTGGCCGCCGCGGCCCCGGTCGGCTCCTGGCCGGCGGGCCCGGCTATGGCAGGCTCCGAGCCGGCCTCCAACTGGTGCTCCAGCTGACGCTCCAGCTGCCGCGGCGGCGCCGCGCGAGGACGCCAGACCCCGCCGCTGGTCCGGCCGATGGCGCGGATCTCGGCCCGCTCACGCCGCTGGGCCATCCGCCGCTGCTCACGGTTGACGGAGGCCTGGCGCTTGTCGTCGCGGACCTCCTCGACCGCCTCGTCCAGCGTGCGAACGCCTTCGAGCAGCATCAACGACCAAGCGGCGTACGTCTCCAGCGGAGCGCGCAGCCAGCGCACGATCCGGATCTGCGGCAGCGGACGGGGCACCAGCCCCTGCTCACGCAGGGCCGCCACCCTGGTCTGCTTCAGCGCCCGGTCGAAGAGCACCGCGGCCGACAGCGACATCCCGGCGAAGAACTGCGGCGCTCCGGCGTGGCCGAACCCACGAGGGGCGTGCACCCAGTTGAACCACGCCGAGGCGCCGGCGAACAGCCAGACCAGCAGCCGGGAGCCGAGCGCCGCGTCACCGTGGCTGGCCTCGCGGACGGCGAGCACCGAGCAGAACATCGCCGCGCCGTCCAGCCCGAACGGCACCAGGTACTCCCAGCCGCCCGAGAGGTTGAGGTTCTGCACCCCGAAGCCGACCAGGCCGTGGAAGGAGAGGGCGGCCGCGACGGCGGCGCAGCAGAACAGCAGCACGTACGAGGCGCCGCCGTACATCGATTCCTTGCGTCGCCGGCGCTCCTCGCTGCGCTCCCAGGAATCCGAGCCGCCGGCCGCCGCGGCGGCGGCTCGGGTGCGGGCGACGGCCACCAGCGCGGCGGTGACCACCAGGGCGGCCACCCCTGCGACGGCCCAGCCCAGCGGTATGTCCGACAGTCTCATGACCTGAACCAGCCTCGCTTTCCTGCCTAGTGATGAGCGGGGACCATCATGGCGGAGAATTGCAAGTGGAATTGCTGGTTCGGTGGCAATACACCGGTGAGAGGGAAATCCCGAACGCGGGATCGAAAGAGCGTCAGATATTCGCGGTGCGAGGGCAGCCGAAACAGGCCTCCGCCGGACGGATCGTGTAGAACAGGCAGCAGCTCACCCGGGTCCGGGTCCGCAGCGGCTCCGCGCCGGGCCGCTCCAGCAGCTCGAACCCGGCCCCGCCGGTGAACGGCGGCCGGGGCGTGCCGGGCAGCAGGCGGGTCAGTTCCGCGACCGCGCGCTCCTCTTCCCCGAGCAGGCCGCCGAGGTACCAGAGCCCTTCCACCACCTCGTCGGTGGCCAGCCCCCACAGGGTGCGCGGGCCGCGCCGCACCAGCGGCCGGAAGGCCGCCAGCACCGGGGTGAGGTGCTCGACCAGCCCGGCCAGCAGGGCCCGCTCCAGCGCGGTCTCGTCCGGCACCACCCGGGCGCCCGGGAGTCCGGCCCGGGGGTCGTCCGGCAGGCAGCTGAACTCGTCCGTGGCGAGCGAGAGTTCGCTCCCGCCGTGGCGCACGGCGACCCGCTCGACCGGCAGCCGGGGCACCCGGCGCTCCAGGAACCAGGGCAGCGTGAAGGCCAGCGCCACCGGCCAGGCGTAGCGGTGCAGGCACAGCCCGGCCGCGACGTCCGGCCGGGGTGCGGCGCCGTAGCGCCGCGCCGCCTCCCGGCTCTCCCGGGCGACCGACTCGGCCAGCACACCCGGGAGTTGGGCCAGGTCGGCGGCGCGCACCCAACCGTGGCCCCGGCCCTCGCCCCGGCCGTGGTCCCGGTCGGCGCCCGGGTCATCGCCCGGGCGCGTGGACGCGCAGTGGATCCGCAGGGCGGGAAGGGCGTCGGCCAGCCGGTGGTAGCTCGCCGCCAGGGGCGCTTCGGGGTCGGGGACGGCCGGCAGGGGCGCGGCGCTGCGCACGGTCATCGGTGGCCCATCGGGTCGACCGGAACGCCCTGGGGTGCCCGGGAACGGCAAGGCGGCTGACCCGGCCGGGGCACTGCTCACCCCAGCCAGGTTAGGCTCACCTTAGCTGATTCCGTCGGGTATCTGGTCCTCGATGCGTCCGTCCGAGGAAGCGCCGGGCGTGGGCAGCGCACGCAACCGGCGTGCGAGCCAGACCGGTACGCCGCCGAGCGCCTGCACCAGCCGCGCTGCCTCGGCCCGCAGCCGAGCGGCCTCCCCCGGGGTCGAGACGTCGGCCAGCGCCGCCAGCGCCGGCGCCACCCCGACCGTGAAGCCGAGTTCCTCGCGCAGGCGCAGCGAGGCCCGGAACCCCTCCTGCGCCCGCTCGCGGTCACCGGCGGTGAGTGCCAGCGAGGCCAGGTGCTGCCAGGTGTACGAGCGCAGCAGCTGGTCGCCGTGCTCCGCCGCGCCGTCGTGCGCCCGGCGGTAGGCGATCCAGGCCGCGCCCGGGTCGTGCAGCAGGTTCTCGGCGACCAGGCCGCGCCGGAAGTCCAGCAGCGGACGGCCGGGTGCGGCGGGCGGCAGCATCGCCGAGGTCCGGCCGAGCGCGGCCTGCGCCTCGTCCAGCCGGTCGCGCGGGCCGAGCACGCTGGCCACGTAGGCGAGGAAGCCGCGCGCGCAGGAGGCGGCCGCGCGCTGCGCGGTGCCGTTCACCCGGGCTTCCGCCAGTCGTAGGGCGTCCTCGGCCGGCTCCCAGTGCTCGGCGGTGAACAGGCACTGTTCGATGAGGAGTTCGGCGCGGCTCAAGGCCGCGGTGGGGCTGTGTGCGGCACTGGGCCGGAGCAGTTCGGCGGCCTCCTGCCAGCATCCGCGCGACCGCAGACGCCAGACCGCCTCCGCCGTCCCCCCCAGGGCCGTTCCGTGCTCCGACAACGCCACCTCCTTGTGTGCGCCATCCAGCGAGCGGGACTGCTGTGGCGGCAATTCAACACGGGGGTGAGCTTGTGCACCAGATCACGAGCGCGACTGATTCCGGAATCTGGCGGTCCGTCGGAGGCGGCGCCGGACCGCGCCGGGGGCGCCTGCGGCCCGGCCGCGGGCGCGGGAGGTCGGGCCGCGGGCCACTCGCGGGGTCGAGCCGCAGGCCCAGGGGGTCGGGCCGTGGGTGCAGGTGGTCCGGCGGCCGCGGGCTCAGGAGGTCCAGCCGGTCTCCATCAGCGCCTCGGCGGCGCCGTTGGCCGCCTGCGGTATGCCGGCGGCGTCCAGGGTGAACAGCGCCACCAGCAGCTGCTCGCCGCGGACGGTCGCCTGCCGGGAGTACCCGGCGGTGGTGAACATCGCCGCGGCCACCTGCTCGGCGTGCAGCGTCTCCAGCCACAGGCACTCGACCGCCTTGACGTCGGCCGGCTCGGCCCAGGTGTCCACCCGGGCCACCAGGTGGCCGCCCAACAGGGTCACCGCGTCCCGATCCTGACCCTCCGTCAGCTCCAGGTCGTCGAAGCCCAGCCACTGCAGGTAGCGGGCCGCGGTCAGCACCGCGTCCTGTGAGGTGTGCACCGGCTGCGGCCGGAACGGCGGGCGCAGCAGTCGCTGCCCGTGCCCGCTCGGCGCACCGGTGGGCTCCACCGGGCCGGAGGGCACCGCCGTGGTGTACGGGCGGGCGCTCGGCGGCCGGTCACCCTGCGGCCCGGTCGCCGCCGGGGCCCCGGGCAGCCCGGTGCTCTGCAGCCGCGGCGCCCGATCGACCGGAAGCCGCACCGTGGCACCGCAGTTGCAGGTGAACTCGGGCTGCGGCCACTGGTCGCTGCGCCCGCAGTGCGGGCAGCGCATGCTCAACCAGGAGTCCTCCCAGGAGCGGAAGCGCACCTGCACCGGCACCCCGCCGCGCAGCAGCGGGACCCGCAGTTGGGCGCCGCACGGGCAGGGCAGGCTCGGCGGCTCGTACAGGTGCTCGCGGCGGCAGGCGGGACAGCGGATCGCGCTGGCCCCGGACGGCGGCCCGGACCCGAACCGCGCCGGCTCGCTGAAGTCGTCGGGCAGCGGCACTGCGGCCATGGCTGGCACCCCGTTCCGTCGGCTGGGCGGCTACGTCCCCCATCCTCGCCCAAGCGCGCAGGTGATGGCACGGAATGCGGCAATCCTCCGGGACAGTTCAGGGGCGGGATCACGCCGTGGTCGGAGGCCGCGCGCCGTCGTACGCTCGCCACGGGGGGTGTGCGGGAGGTGCTGACGATCAGTGGGCGGCGCCGGTCCAGCGGGCCAGATCGGCCGGGGTGTCCAGGTCCTCGGGGGTCGCGACGTCGCCGCACTCGACCAGCCGGAGCTCGGCCGGGTGCGCCGCGAGCAGGGCCCGGGCGCCGGCGTCGCCGACCGCGCCGGCGAGCGCCTCGGCGAAGAACGGCGCACCGATCAGCACCGGGTGGCCGCGCCGGCCCCCGTACCCGGCGGCGGCCAGCTCGGCCCCGGCGGCGTGCGCGGCGAGCAGCCGGGCCACGGCGGCCGGGGTGACGCCGGGGGTGTCCACCAGCAGCACCAGGACCGCCGAGGCGCCGGGCGGCAGGGCGGCCAGGCCGGCCCGCAGCGAGGAGCCCATGCCGGTGGCCCAGTCGGGGTTGTCGACCGGGAGGCAGTCACCGAGCTCGGCGGTGCTGCGGACCTCGGCACCGGCCGCACCGAGCACCGCCACCGTGCGGTCGCAGCCGCCGGCTCGGGCCACCGCCAGCGCGTGCTCGATCAGCGGCCGCCCCCGGTAGCGGATCAGTGCCTTCGGCCGGCCGCCGAGCCGCCGGCCACCGCCGGCCGCCAGGACGAGCGCGGGCACGGACGGGCGGTCCTGGGGCGGGCGGTCCTGGGACGGATGGTCCTGGGGCGGGCGGTCCGGGGGTGGGCGGTCCTGGGTGTGCCGGGCTTCCATGGCTCCAGTCTGTCCTCGCCGTCCGCGCTGGTCAGCCCGGGGCAGTTGGATGATCGTACGAGGTGGTGGTGCGGGTCGGCCGCGGGGCCCGGCTCTTCCGCCGCTGGATCTTCCGCCCCGCGGCGCCTGTACTGGGCTGATGGCACCACGTACAGAGCACGGGCACGGCGCGCCGGCCCCGCTGGTCGACCGCTTCGGGCGGGTCCACACCGATCTGCGGGTCTCCCTCACCGACCGCTGCAACCTGCGCTGCACCTACTGCATGCCGGCCGAGGGTCTGAGCTGGCTGCCCAAGCCCGAGGTGCTCACCGACGACGAGATCGTCCGGCTGGTCGCGATCGCGGTGGACCGGCTCGGCATCCGCAGCATCCGCCTCACCGGCGGCGAACCGCTGCTGCGCCGCGGCCTGCCCGGTCTGATCGCCCGGCTCACCGGGCTCGGCACCGAACTGTCGCTCACCACCAACGGCATCGGGCTGGCCCGTACGGCGGCCGAGCTGAAGGCGGCCGGACTGCACCGGGTCAACGTCAGCCTCGACACCCTGCGGCCCGAGCGGTACGCGGAGATCACCCGGCGCGACCGGATCGCCGACGTGTTCGCCGGTCTGGCCGCCGCCCGGGCGGCCGGGCTCGACCCGGTGAAGATCAACGCCGTCCCGGTCCGGGGGGTCAACGACGACGAGATCCTCGACCTGGTCGAGTTCGCCGCCGAGCACGGCTACCGGATGCGGTTCATCGAGTCCATGCCGCTGGACGCGCAGGGCGCCTGGGACCGCGACACCATGGTCACCGCCGACGAGATGCTCGAGGTCCTGGGCCGCCGCTGGGCGCTGGTGCCGGTCGGCCGGCACGGCAACGCCCCCGCGGAGGAGTGGCGGATCGCCGGGACCGACACCGTGGTCGGCGTGATCGCCTCGGTGACCCGGCCGTTCTGCGGCGGCTGCGACCGGGTCCGGCTGACCGCCGACGGCCAACTGCGCAACTGCCTCTTCGCCACCGAGGAGTCCGACCTGAGGGCGCTGCTGCGGGGCGGCGCGGACGACGCGGCCGTCGAGTCGGCCTGGCGCAACACCATCGCCCGCAAGGGGCCGGGCCACGCCATCGACTCCGCCGGGTTCGTCCGGCCGGAGCGCCCGATGTCCGCGATCGGCGGCTGAACGCGCGCCGCACCGCGCCCCCGTCCGTCCGACTCGCCTCCGATGACCGGATACGCCCCGACGGAGTGACTTGACCCGGTGTGAGCAGCACTGGTGTTCTGGTGCGCTGTCACCTGACTCCACTCAGCCTCACTCCACCCGGGGGAGAACTCCGTGCGCGCCCGCCGTACCGCCCTGTCCGCCGCCACCGCGCTGCTCCTCCCCGCGCTGGCGCTCACCGCCTGCACCGGCACTCCCGGCTCCTCGTCCGGTACCTCCTCCGGGTCCTCGTCCGCCCGCGGCACCAACCCGCTGCAGAACCCGGACGGCACCAGGCCGGGCCTCGCGCCGATCACCTCGGACCAGGACCGCAGCGCCGCCCGCACGCTGATAGCCCAGGTCAGGACGGCCGAGCCGGGCCCCAAGACCGGCTACGACCGGGACCAGTTCGGGCCGCCGTGGACGGACAACGTGGACGGCGTCCCGCTCGGCCACAACAGCTGCTCGACCCGCGACGACCTGCTCGGCCGGGACGGCACCAAGGTGGAGCACAAGGACGGCTCCGCCTGCGTGGTCACCGGGATGACCATCTACGACCCGTACACCGGCAAGCTGGTGCAGTTCACCAAGCAGCAGGCGAGCCGGATCCAGATCGACCACGTGATGCCGCTCTCCTACGACTGGCAGCAGGGCGCCGCCGCCTGGGACAAGGCCAAGCGGGTGCAGATAGCCAACGACCCGCTCAACCTGATCCCGGCGGACGGCTCGCAGAACGCCTCCAAGGGCGACTCCGGCCCGGCCACCTGGCTGCCCGCCAACACCGAGATCCGCTGCTCCTACGCGGTGCGGTTCGCCCAGGTCTCGCTGAAGTACCAGCTGCCGGTGACCGCGGCGGACAAGAAGGCGATGCTGGCGCAGTGCGGCGGCTAGCCGCTCGCGCCGGGGATCGAAGGACGGCTGCCCGACGCGATGGCGCGGGCCGGCGGCGGTGTGAAGCAGCGGTGTGAAGCAGCGGTGTGAAGCAGCGGGGCGCCGGGGCGCGTCCCCGGCGCGGGAGCCGCCGGTGCCGGGGCCGGGCGGGTATGCAGGAGTGATGTCCTATCAGCACCCAGCGCGGCCCGGCCGCGGCCCCCGGAACCAGGCGCGACGGCGGGCCGCCGCCGAAGGAGCGGCCGGCCGGCGAGGGCCCTCCGCGGCGCTGCGCGGCCTGTCCGACTACGCCTGGCGGCTGCTGGTGATCGCCGCGGCCGGCTACCTGGTGCTGATCGTCGTGGGCCGCTTCCACCTGGTCACCCTGGCCTTCTTCCTGGCGCTGGTGATCACCTCCGTGCTCCGGCCGGTGGTCGACCTGTTCGCCCGGAGGATGCCCCGGTCGCTGGCCGTGCTGGTCGCGCTGGTCGGCGCGGTGGTGGTGATCGCCGGCCTGCTGGCGCTGGTCGGGGAGACGGTGGCGGTGGAGACCACCACCCTCAGCAAGGAGTTCCAGAACGGCGTGGACCGGCTCCAGCGCTTCCTCGCGGGGCCGCCGTTCCATGTCGACCGCTCGGTCTTCGAGAACCTGGGCAGCAAGGTCACCACCTACCTCACCGAGCACCGCTCCACGCTTATCAGCAGCGCCATCAGCGGCGCCAGCCGGGCGGTCGAGGTCGCCACCGGGGCCGCGCTGGCGCTGTTCACCACGGTCTTCCTGCTGCACTCCGGCGACCGGATGTGGCTCTGGACCAGGGGCCAGCTGCCGCCCGGCGCCCGGGACCCGTACCACCGGGCCGGCCGCACCGCCTGGCGCACCTTCGCCGGCTACACCCGCGGCATCGTCATCGTGGCGGGCACCAACGCCATCCTGGTCGGCATCGCGCTCTTCCTGCTCGGTGTCCCGCTGGCGCTGCCGCTGACCCTGCTGGAGTTCTTCGCCTCCTTCATCCCGCTGGTCGGCTCGCCGATCGCGATGGTCGTCGCCTCGCTGGTGGCCTTCGCCTCCCGGGGGCCGGTGATCGCGCTGGTCGTGCTGGCACTGATCGTGGTGATCGGCCAGATCGAGGGGCACCTGCTGCACCCCCTGGTGATGAGCTGGGCGGTCAACCTGCACCCCGTGGTGGTGGCCGCCTCGGTGCTGTGCGGCAGCATCGCGGCGGGGGTGATCGGCGCCGTGGTCGCCGTCCCGGCGGTCTCCGTGGTCTGGGCGGTCACCGCGGAACTCCGGCGCGGCGGGACCGAGGCCGGCGCGGACGGGTAGCCCCCGTGCCGGCGGGCCGGGCGGTCCGGGGCTGGAAAGCATGCCGTCGGCGGAGTGGACGATGGGCGAAGCGGCCCCGGCTTCGACGGCTGGCAGCAGATCCACCCGGCGCCCTCGGCCCGACCGCGCTGCAGGGGAGGGCACGGAACATGGCGGACGGTGTGGCGCAGCCCGGCGGCGGTGGGCCGGGTGGGGGGAAGGGGAGGGGCTAGGCTGGCCGCATGTCGAAACCTGACGGGCTGCTCGTCGACATCGCTGCGACGGTGGAGTCCGAGCACAGCAATCAGATGCCGCTGACCGTGGTCGTGCCCGGGGCGGTGATCACCGGGAGGCTCGCGCCGGAGGCGCTGTGGCGGGAGCGGGTGGCGGAGGTGCTGGAGGCGTCCGAGCACCTGAAGCCGTTCTCGCCGCTGTTCGCGTCCGGGGCCGGGGAGGGGAGCCGGGGTCGGACGAAGGAGCGGGCGGCGCGGCCGACCCATCTCCATCTGCACCTCGCGAAGATCCTCCAGGGCAGCTTCGGTCTGCCGCACACCGGCGGCATGTACCGGATCGCCATCGAGGACATCAGCAGCTGGACCATCGGCGACCTCAGCTACTCCGACCAGTGACCGATCGGGGTTCAGCGTTGTCCTGGTAGACGGACGACCGGCTACCTGACGGTCGCTCGTTCGGACGGGGCGCAAGGAGCGGGCCCGCCGAGGGAGCTCGGCGGGCCCGCGGGTGTTCGGTCAGTTGTGCTGCTGGGTCAGGTCGTAGATGGTGGCGGAGCCGACCGTCTTGGCGGTGAAGGTGGCCGCGACCCAGGCGGCGATCTTGGAGGAGTCGTTGGCGGAGGCGCCGTTGCCGCCCGCGCCGCCTCCCATGCCGCCGCCCGCGCCGCCTCCCATGCCGCCGCCGCCGATGAAGTAGTGGATCTTGCCTTCCGCGACGTACTGCTGGAAGGCCGCCAGGCTCAGCGACGGGTCGGTGCCGTTGAAGCCGCCGAGGGCCATCACCGGCTCCCCGGTGGCGAGTTGGTAGCTGGCCTGGTTCTGCGAGCCGACCGCCGCGGCGACCCAGGTGTAGGAGCCGGCGTCCTGCTTCAGCAGGGCGGACAGCTCGCTGCTGACCTGGGCGCCGTTGAGCAGGCCGCCCATGCCGCCGCCGCCACCCATGCCGCCGCCCATGCCGCCACGGAAGCCTTCCCCGCCGCGGGTGGTCGTACCGCCGGTGCCGGGAGCCTGGCCGGGGAAGCCGCCACCGGGGAATCCGCCGCCCGGGAAGCCACCGGTCTGCCCAGCGCCGGGAGCCGCGCCGCCCCGGGCCGCGCCGCCGGGGGCGCCGGTGCCGCCCGGGAAGTTCATCCGCCCACCGCCGCCCGGGCCCCCGCCCGGACCGCCGAAGCCGTTGGCGCTCTGCACCCGCGGCCCGGCCGTGACGATCGAGCCGGAGTGGCCGGTGGAGACGGTGTCCAGCGCGTACGCGGCCGGCCCGCCGAGGGTGGCCGCCAGCGCCGCCAGCCCGGCGACCGTCGCCACCCGGGCGCCGAGCCGGCCGGCCAGCCGGCCCGCCAGCAGCAGGGCGGCGGCCGCCGCCAGGCCGCCGACCAGCACCGTCCAGCGCAGCCACGGCAGGAACTCGGCGCTGCGGCCCAGCAGGACGTACGCCCACCAGGAGGTCAGCGCGACCACGCCGGCCAGCAGCGCCGCGTACGGCAGACGCCGCCGGGCCCGCCACAGGCCGTCCGCGCCCATGCCGACCAGGGCGGCGACGGCCGGCACCAGGGCGACGGTGTAGTACTGGTGGAAGATCCCGGACATGAAGCTGAAGGTCAGTCCGGTGGCCAGCAGCCAGCTGCCCCAGACCAGGAAGGCGGTGCGGGCGCTGTCCGTGCGGCCGTAGCGACGGGTCGCCCAGAGGCCGGCCACCAGCAGGATCAGCGCGGCGGGCAGCAGCCAGGCGATCTGGCCGCCGATGTCGCCGTCGAGCAGCCGGGTGATCCCGGTGCTGCCCCACTGGCCGCCGCCCTGACCGCCCCGGCCGCCACCGCCGCCGCCGACGCTGCCGGTCTCGTCGCCGGTGATCCGGCCGAAACCGTTGTAACCGAAGGTGACGGAGAGGAAGTCGTTGTCCTGCGAGCCGCCGATGTACGGCCGGGCCGAGGCCGGCACCAGTTCGACGATCGCCACCCACCAGCCGGCCGACACCAGCATCGCCAGCCCGGCGAGCAGCAGCTGTCGCACCCGGCGCCACAGCGCGGTCGGGGCCACCACCAGGTAGACCAGCGCGAAGCCGGGCAGCACCAGGAAGGCCTGCAGGGTCTTGGTGAGGAAGCCGAAGCCGAACATCACGCCGGTGAACAGCAGCCACCGGGTGCCGGCCGTCTCGGTCGCCCGCACCAGCCCGTACGCGGCCACGGTCAGCAGCAGCACCAGCAGCGCGTCCGGGTTGTTGAACCGGAACATCAGCGCCGCGACCGGGGTGAGCGCCAGCGCCGCGCCCGCCACCAGGCCGCCGAGCGGGGAGAACCGGCGCCGCACGGTGGCGTACACGGTGGCGACGGTCGCCACCGCCATCAGCACCTGCGGGGCGAGGATGCTCCAGGAGCTGAGCCCGAAGATCCGGACCGACAGCGCCATCGGCCACAGCGCCATCGGGGGCTTGTCGACGGTGATGAAGTTGGCCGCGTCGGAGGAGCCGTAGAAGAAGGCCTCCCAGCTCCGGCTGCCGGCCTGCACGGCGGCCGAGTAGAAGGCGTTGGCCCAGCCGGAGGCGGTCAGGTTCCAGAAGTACAGCGCCGCCGTCGCGGCCAGCAGGCCGAGCAGGGCCGGGCGGGCCCAGCGGGGGTCGTCCGGGCGGCCGCGCCAGGCGCGGGCGGGCAGCGTGCGCAGCCGGCCGGGCCAGGAGTGCGGGCCCTTCGGGCCGGGCTCGGGCAGGGCGACGGGCGGGAACGGGGCGACGGGCGGGAACGGGGCGACGACCGCGGCCCGGGCCGGCGGCGCCGGTGGCGGGTGGTCCGCAGCCTCGGGCCACGGCTCGCTGGTCGGAGGAACGGAACTGGTCGTGGTCATGGGGGCTACGCTGGCGGCCGTTCCTGAGAGGCCGGTGAACACCCTCTGTGAGCGCGGTGTGATCTCTCCGGCCGGAGGGGCGACCCGGCGCCGGGGCCGCCCGGGCGCGCCGAACGGCGGCACGTGACGGACGGTGAGGCCGGTGGCGAGGGACTGCCGGGTGCGTCCGGGTACTGCCGTTCAGCGGGGGTGGCAGCGGAGGTGGCGGGTCCTCAGGAGCCTCAGGCGGGCTTGGAAACCTCCTGCGGCGGGGCCAGCCGGCGGCCGAGCCACTCCATGGCGGGCGGGATCTCCCTGGTCCAGGTGTGGAAGTTGTGGCCGCCGGTGTCCAGGGTGATGGTGGACAGCTGGGTGGGGGCCTTGAAGGCGGCCACCAGCTTCTGGGTGTCCTTGTAGTTCTCCTCGTTCAGGCTGGTGGCGAGCAGCAGCGAGACCGGCGGGGCGGGCTTGTTCTCCAGCCGCCAGAGCAGGTCGTTCTCGCGCTTGAGCTCGGCGTTGCCGTCGAACAGGTCGCCGGTGGTGGGGTCGCTGGGCGCCTCGTAGTAGCCGGACAGCGAGATCGCCGAGCGGTACGAGTCGGGCTTGCGCAGCGCGAACTTCAGCGCGCAGTACCCGCCGGTGGAGTCGCCCATCACCGCCCGGGCCTCGGGGCGGTCGGAGACCCGGTAGTCGGCGGCCATCGCCTTCGGCAGGTCGCTGGTGAAGAAGGTCTCCACCTGCGGGCCGTTCGGGATGTCCATGCACTCGGTGTCCCGGTTGCCGACGCCCGCCGGGGTCGGGCGCATCATCACCAGCACGGTCGGCGGCAGCTGCTTCGCCTCGATCGCGTTGAGCGCGGACTCCGGGTACTTCAGCAGCGTGATCAGCTTCTCCGGGGTGCCGGGGTAGCCGGACAGCACCAGCGCCATCGGGAACCGGGTCGCGGCGTACTCCGGCTGGAAGTACTGCGGCGGCAGGTAGACGTAGCCGTCGGCGGTGAGGCCGGAGCCCGTGCCGATCACGTCCACCTTCTCGATCGCCCCGGCGCGCTCCTTGGCGGATCCCTGCGAGGAGTACATCTTCTGCTCGCCGGTCACCGTGATGGCCCGGGCGCCCGGCTGATGGTCGACCACCTTGCCCGGTGCACCGTCGAGGCCGAGCAGGTCGCTCCAGGTGGTGTAGAAGCCGAAGTACGAGTTGGCCACCAGGCCGAGCGCGGCCAGCACCACGACCTGCGTCCCGAAGAAGGCCCCGAACCGCCCGAGCCAGGCCTTCCACCCGCGCCCGCCCAGTCTGGGCCAGAGCCACATGGTCGCGACGAAGGCGGCGATCGCCAGCAGGGCGACGACGATCTGGAGCGGAAGTCCGGTGAGGCTTGGCACCCGTTGATCGTAATTGACGGAGCTTGCCACTCTGGGAGCGGGCTGGGTGCAGCCTGAAGCGGGGCTGAGAATCCGCCGGTCGGCGGGCCGGCGCGGTCGCGGAGGGCCCGGCGGCGGTGGGGCGGCCCGGTGGCGAGGCGGTCAGGCGGAGTCGCGGACGATCAGGTGGGGTTCGAAGAGGACCGAGGCGGGGCGTTCGCCGGGGTGGGCGATCCGGTCGAGGAGCAGGGCGGTCATCCGGGCGGCCATCTCCTCGACCGGCTGGCGGACGGTGGTGAGCCGGGGGTGGGCGGCGGTGGCTGCGCTGCTGTCGTCGAAGCCGATCACCGCGACGTCCTCGGGCACCCGGCGGCCGTGCTCCCGCAGCACGGCGAGGACGCCCTGGGCCATCAGGTCGTTGGCGGCGAACACGCCGTCCAGGTCGGGGTGTTCGGCGAGCAGCCGGGTCATCGCGGCGGCCCCGCCGCGGAGCGTGAAGTCGCCGGCGGCCTCGGGCGACCAGGGCCGGCCGTGCCGGGCCATCGCCTCCCGGAAGCCGGCCTGCCGGTCCTGGCCGGCGGGCAGGTCGGCGGGGCCGGTGACGGTGACCACCCGGCGGCAGCCGCGGGCGGCCAGGTGGTCGGCGGCGAGCCGGGCGCCGTCGTGGTTGGCGAGGTCGACGTAGCTGAGCGGCAGCGAGGTGGCCGGGCGGCCGAACAGGACGGCGGGCAGGCCGGCCTCGGCGAGCAGGGCGGGCAGCGGGTCGCCGCCGTGGGTGGAGACCAGCAGGGCGCCGTCGGCGCTGCCCCGCCGCAGGTAGCCGATGACCTGGGCGCGGGAGGCGTCGTCGTCGGCGAGCATCAGCACCGGGTGCATGCCCGGCGGGCGCAGCCCGCAGAGCACGCCGCTGACCACCCGGCCGAAGAACGGGTCGGTGAACAGCATCCCGTCGCCGCCGGTCTCGCCGGCGCCGGAGACGATCAGTGCGACGGTGTCCGCGCGCCGGGTGACCAGGGCGCGGGCGGCGCTGTTGGGGACGTAGCCGGTGGCGGCGACGGCCCGGCGGACGGTCTCCTGGATCGCCGGGTCGACGTTGCGGACGCCGTTGACCACCCGGGACACGGTGGACCGGGAGACGCCGGCCACGCGCGCGACGTCCTCCAGGGTGGCCGGACGGGCTGCCGTGGGTTGGAGGGCGTCAGTCATAGGGGTTTTTATAGCACCTCGGCGACGGCCCGTCAGGGCATGCCGGAGAGCGCTCCCTCCGTGCCTGCACGGAGGGAGCGCCCGCACCGGGGCCGCCGGTTACGGCCGCCGGCCACGAGTGCCGGGTGCGGGTGGCGGCTACGGGTAGGAGACCACGTTCGACGGGGTGGTGGCGGTGCCCGAGGTGGCCGCACCGAAGTTGTTGATCACGTGGTCGAACTGGCCGTTGCCGCCCAGGGAGTTGACCAGGATGTCGTGGAAGCGCACGTTCGGCCTGTTCGGCGCCTCGAAGCCGTGGTCCATCCGGATGGTCGGGTCGACGTTGAAGTAGCAGTAGGAGCCGAGGCCCCAGCCCTCGTGGACGGTGACGTTGTCGTCCACCTTGTAGGCGGCGTAGCCCTTGGTGGCGCCGTTCTGGATCGCGGCCTGGTCGGGTGCGTCGTAGGCGATCTCGTTCTGGTAGAAGATCGTCCGGCCGCGTTCGCCGGACCACTCCACGTCGTACTTCTTGAAGTGCTCCACGAACAGGCCGGTGGCCAGCACGTCGTTGCCGCGCACGACCATGCCGTAGTCGGACGGGTTGGCGTTCCAGCCGACCCCGGCGCCGTGGTCGGCCCGCCAGAGCCAGGTGTGGTCGACGATCGTGCTGTTGCTGTTGACCACCATCGCGGTGGTGGCGGAGCCGGGGCCGGCGCCGCCGATCCGGGCGAACACGTCCTGCACCGTGGTCGGGTCCGCCGCGTGGTCCGCGCCGGCGCCGTCCGGGCCGACCTGGAGCAGGGCGGCGGAGTTGACCGTGCCCGCGTCGAACAGCAGGCCGGCCAGCCGGATGCCGTTCACGTCGGCGGTGCGCATCGCGGTGACGCCGTTGTCCGGGACGATGGTGGCCAGGCCCAGGCCCAGCACCACGGTGTCCGGCCGGGTCACCTCGATGGTCCGGTCGACGTGGTAGACGCCCGGGGTGAAGAGCAGGTTCAGGCCCTGGGCCAGCGCCTGGTTGATGGTGGCGGCGGTGGCGCCGGCCTTGACCACGTAGAACTGGCTGAGCGGCAGCGAGCTGCCGGGGCCGGCGCCGTTCGCCCAGGAGATCCCGCTGGCCTCGGTGCGCTTGGCCGGCACGAACACCTTGTAGTCGGCGCCGTCCAGGTAGAGGAAGGGCTTCTCGCGGGAGACCGGGGTGGTGGCCAGCGTGGTGTACGGCGGGTTGGGGAAGCCCTGGGCGGGGGCGCCCTGGACGCCGGAGAAGGTCTGGTTCCAGACGCCGTTGGTGAAGCCGCCGATCGCGCTGTCGCGGGTGTACCACTGCTGCTGCGAGTAGTTGCCGACGGTGCCGTCGATCTTCGAGTCGGCGATGTACCCGCCGCTGGCCCAGCCGTAGCCGTTCGGGGCCAGGTTGAGGCCACCCTGGACGTGCATCCGGCGGAACGGCGCGGCCTGCGAGACCGCCCAGCGGTCGGTGCCGCTGACCGGCTTCAGCGAGAGGTTCTCGGCCGAGCGCCAGAAGTTCTGGGTGGCGTTGCCGCCGAACCAGCCGGCGTCCACGGTGACGTCGCCGTTGAAGACGGTGTCGTCGGGGCGCAGGCCGAGGCCCGCGATCGAGGTGTAGAAGCCGATCTGGGCGTTGAGGTTGCTGTAGGTGCCGGGCTTGAACAGCAGCGCGTACCGGTCGCTGCCGAACTGGTTGGACTCCTGCTTGGCGAAGACCTCGTCCACCGTGGCCTGGATGCCCGGCGTGCCGGGGTCGAAGACCAGCACGTTGGGGCCGAGGTCGCCGCCGCCCTGGACGGGTGGCACGGTCGGACCGCCGCCGCCGGTGTGCACGCCGAGCTCCCACAGCGAGTAGCCGTAGGCGGTGCCCCGGGCGGTGCCGTTCATCCGCAGGTAGCGGCCGGAGCCGGTGACGTCGACGGTCTCGGTGCCGCCGGTGCCGGTGCTGGTCGAGTAGACGGTGGTCCAGGTGGTGCCGTTGTCGGAGGTCTGGAGCTGGTACGACTTCCCGTACGCGGCCTCCCAGTTGAGCA
Source organism: Kitasatospora sp. NPDC049258 (assembly GCF_040678895.1). Classification (NCBI taxonomy): domain Bacteria; kingdom Bacillati; phylum Actinomycetota; class Actinomycetes; order Kitasatosporales; family Streptomycetaceae; genus Kitasatospora; species Kitasatospora sp. NPDC049258. Next base: position 212,866 of record NZ_JBFAQT010000007.1, on the reverse strand, counting down.
CCACCTGGCAGATCTGTTGGGTGCTGCCCAGGTCGACCTGGAGCCACTGCGGGTCGCTGGCGGCGGAGGACCAGCGGGTGCCGTTGTCGCCGTCGACCGCGAGGGCCGCGCCGGTGCCGCCGTTCTCGGTGGAGGAGGCGGTGGCGGGCCGGCCCTTCGCGGCGTTCGCGGTGCCGCAGCCGCCCGGGGTGGTGCCGGTGAACGAGCCGAAGACCTGGAACTCCCAGAGCGAGTAGCCGTAGCCGGTGGCCCGGGTGATGCCGTTCATCCGCACGTAGCGGCCGCTGCCGGCGACGGTGAGCGTCTCGGTGCCGCCGGTGCCGGTGCTGGTGGCGTAGACGGTGGTCCAGCTGCTGCCGTCGGCGGAGGTCTGGATCTGGTACGACTTCCCGTACGCGGCCTCCCAGTTGAGCACCACCTTGGTGATGGTGGCGGTGGCGCCCAGGTCGACCTGGAGCCACTGCTGGTCGCTCGCGGCGGAGGACCAGCGGGTGCCGTTGTTCCCGTCCACCGCGGAGGCGGCGGGGGTGCCGCCGTTCTCGGTGGAGGAGGCGGTGACCGCCTTGCCCTGGGAGATCAGGGTGTCGGCGGCGTGGGCGACGGTGCTCGGGAGCGCCAGGGCGGCGCCGGAGAGCAGGGCCAGGCCCAGTAGTCCGGCCGTGCCGCGGCGACCGAGGGCGGCTGCACCGTCGGGGCGTGCTGAAGTGAGCCTCACGGGCTTCTCCTGCGGTGGGTGGGGGTGGGGGTGGGGCGCGGTCCGAGGAGACCTCGGCGGGGCCGGCCCGTCGCCGGCCGGCGCGGCGCAGGGGCGCCGGGGGTGGCCGGGCCCGGCCGGCGAGGGCTCGGAGAGCGCTCCCCGGCAGGAGTGTCGGGGCCGCCGGGAGTGGGTGTCAAGCCCCGGCGGCGAGTTGCGCACCGGAGCATCTGCCGTGCCGCGGCGCCCGGTTGACGGATGGTCGGGGCCGCCGACCGCCCATCGCCGCTGGTCGGGGTCGGTGCCGGCGGCTCAGCCCGCGGCCGGCCCGCCGGGCCCGATCCGGCCCGGAATCTCGCCGCCCGAGTCGAGGAACTGCGACAGCGGCAGGGTGGCGGCGCCGACGGTGACGGCGTCCGGGCCGAGCCGGCCGAGCTCGATCGAGGTCTGGGCCCGCGGGAAGCGCAGTGCGTACGCCGTCGCGGCCTCCCGCACGGCGGGCAGCAGCCGCGGGCCGAGCAGCAGGCCGGCCCAGCCGCCGATCACGATCCGCTCCGGGTTGAACAGGTTGATCAGATCGGCGATCGCCGCGCCGAGGTACTCGGCGGCCTCGGCCAGCAGCTCGACGGCGGCGCTCTCGCCGGCCTCGGCGGCGGCCAGCAGGGCGGCCAGCCCGGCCTTCTCGGCGGAGCTGTCGGGGGCCTTGCCCCAGCGCTCGACCAGCGCCTCGGCGCCGACGTACGCCTCCAGGCAGCCACGGGCGCCGCAGCGGCAGAGCCGCCCGCCGACGTGCACCTTGGTGTGGCCCCACTCGCCCGCGCTGCTGGTCGCGCCCCGGAACCGGGCCCCGTCGGCGATCACGCAGGCCCCGACCCCGGAGCCGAACAGCGCGACCACCGCGTGCTGCGCGCCCCGGCCGGCGCCGAACCACATCTCGGCCTGGCCGAGCGTCTTGGCGCCGTTGTCCACGTGCAGCGGCAGGTCGGTGCCGGCCCGCAGCAGCCGGCCCAGCGGCACCGCGTCCCAGTCGACGGTCTGGCTGTGCACCACGATGCCCGCGCCCCGCCGGGCCGGATCGCCCTGCTCGACGATGCCGGGCACGCCGACGCCCACCCCGAGCACGGTGTCCGGGTCGACGCCGGTGCGCCGCAGCACCTCGGCCAGCCCGGTGAGGATCAGCTCCACCACGTGGTCGACGTCGTGGCCCTTGTCGGAGAGCGGGTGGTCGCTGGCGGCCAGCTCGGTGAGCGCCAGGTCGAACAGTGCGACCCGGACCTGGGTCTCGCCGACGTCCACGCCCACCAGGTGGGCCCGGCCGGGCGGCACCTGGAGCAGGATCCGCGGCCGCCCGCCGTCCGACTCCACCGAGCCGCACTCCTCCACCAGCCCGTCGGCGAGCAGCTCGCCGATCACGTTGCTGATCGAGCCGGCGCTGAGGCCGCTGATCCGCCCCAACTCCTGGCGGCTGAGCGGCCCGTCGAAGTACAGCCGGCGCAGCAGGGTGGATCTGCTGCCGCGCCGCAGGTCACGCACGGTCTGCTTGCCTCGAAGTGTCATGGACTCTCCCTCCGGTGCTGAATCTAGCGCTGCACAAACTCTTGACGCCAGCTTTTCTCACACGTTAAATCACGGCTTGAAGTAAGCCTCCCTGTGCCGCACTTCACCCCCACCACGCCACCCCGCCCGAGAGGGGCAACGGTCATGCGCATCAACCGCCTCGCCGCCGCCACCGCACTTGTCGCCACGCTCGTCCTCACCGCCACGGCCTGCGGCGGAGGCTCCACCGGCTCCGGCAGCGGCGACAACAGCAGCCCCAAGACTCTCACGTACTGGGCCTCCAACCAGGGCACCAGCCTGGAGAACGACAAGGAGGTCCTGGAGCCGGAGCTGAGAAAGTTCGAGGCCCAAACCGGGATCAAGGTGAAGCTTGAGGTGGTGCCCTGGTCCGACCTGCTGAACCGGATCCTCGCCGCTACCGCCTCCGGCCAGGGCCCCGACGTGCTGAACATCGGCAACACCTGGTCCGCCTCGCTCCAGGCCACCGGCGCGCTGCTGCCCTTCGACGACGCCGCCTTCGGCAAGATCGGCGGCAAGGACCGCTTCCTGCCCGCCACCATCGCCTCGGCCGGCGCGGCCGGCAAGGACCCGGCCGCGGTGCCGCTGTACTCGATGGCCTACGGCCTCTACTACAACAAGAAGGCCTTCGCCGAGGCCGGCATCGCCGGCCCGCCGGCCACCTGGGAGGAGCTGGTCGCCGACGGCCGCAAGCTCACCAAGGACGGCAGGTACGGCCTGGCGATCGAGGGCGGCAACGTCTCCGAGAACGTCCACCACGCCTTCGCGCTCGGCCAGCAGCACGGCACCGGCTGGTTCGACGCCGCCGGCAAGCCCGTCTTCGACAGCCCCGAGGCGGTCGGCGCCGTCAAGCAGTACGTCGACTTCATCGCCCAGGACAAGATCGCCGCGCCCGGCAACGCCGAGTACGCCAACAACCAGTCGGTCACCGACTTCGCGACCGGCAAGGCCGCGATGCTGATGTGGCAGTCCGCCGGCGCCAACCTCAGGTCGCACGGCATGAACCCGGACGACTTCGCGGTCGCCCCGATCCCCGTTCCGGCCGGCGCCACCGGCACCAGGGCGACCACCTCGATGGTGGCCGGCATCAACCTGGCGGTCTTCAAGAACACCAGGAACCTGGACGGCGCGCTCCAGTTCGTGAAGTTCATGACCGGCGACGAGGAGCAGAAGCAGCTCAACAAGACCTATGGCTCCATCCCGCCGGTCAAGGCGGCCCAGGCGGACCCGGCCTTCGCCACCCCCGAGCTGCAGGCGCTGTCCAAGGTCCTCGGCAGCAGTGCCCAGCCGCTGCCCCAGGTCGCGAACGAGAGCCAGTTCGAGACCCTGATCGGCACCGCCGTGAAGAATCTGCTCGCCGCGGCCGCCGCCGGCAAGCCGATCACCGAGGACACCGTCAAGGCCGAGCTCACCAAGGCCCAGCAGCAGATGCCGGCGTCCTGACGTGGCAGCGCGACCGAGCCGATCCCGCCTGGGCCGCCTGGGCCTGCCCTACCTGCTGTTGCTCCCCGCCCTCGCGCTGGAGCTGCTGATCCACCTGGTCCCGATGGTGGTCGGCATCGTGATGAGCTTCCGCCAGCTCACCCAGTTCTTCATCCGGGACTGGTCGGCCGCACCCTGGTCCGGCCTGGGGAACTACCGCGTGGCGGTGGACTTCAGCGCTCCGGTCGGCCGGTCGCTGCTGCACTCGTTCTGGGTGACCTGCGCCTTCACCGTGCTCTCGGTCGGCCTGTCCTGGCTGATCGGCACCGCGGCGGCGATCTTCATGCAGGACACCTTCAAGGGCCGGGGGCTGCTGCGCGCGGCCTTCCTGCTCCCGTACGCGCTGCCGGTGTACGCGGCCGTGATCACCTGGTCGTTCATGTTCCAGCGCGACACCGGCCTGGTCAACCACCTGCTGCACGACCAGCTCCACCTCACCTCCGACCGGCCGTTCTGGCTGATCGGGGACAACAGCTTCACCGCCCTGGTCACCGTCTCGGTCTGGAAGTCCTGGCCGTTCGCCTTCCTGACCCTGACGGCCGGACTGCAGAACATCCCGCGCGAGCTCTACGAGGCCGCCGCGATGGACGGGGCCGGCGTGTGGCAGCAGATCCGCCGGATCACGCTGCCCTCGCTGCGCCCGGTCAACCTGGTGCTGGTGCTGGTCCTCTTCCTGTGGACCTTCAACGACTTCAACACCCCGTACGTGCTGTTCGGCAAATCGGCGCCGGAGGCGGCCGACCTGATCTCCATCCACATCTACCAGTCCTCCTTCGTCACCTGGAACTTCGGCTCGGGCTCGGCCATGTCCGTGCTGCTGCTGCTCTTCCTGCTGCTGGTGACGGCCGGCTACCTGCTCGCCACCTCGCGCCGGAAGGACGCCGATGATTGACCCGCCCGCCTCCTACCGCTGGACCCGCCGGATCGCCCTCGCCGCGCTGCTGGTCTTCACCCTCACCCCGGTGCTGGTGATGCTCAGCTCCTCGCTGAAGCCGCTGCAGGACGTCCAGGGGCCGTTCCGCTGGATCCCCAGCACCGTGACCTTCCGCCCCTACCTGGACATCTGGAAGACCGTCCCGCTCGGCCGGTACTTCGTCAACTCGCTGATCGTGGCCGGCGGTGCCACCGTCTGCTCGGTGCTGATCGCGATCCTCGCCGGGTACGCGGTGAGCCGCTACCGCTTCCGGGGCCGCCGGCTGTTCACGGTCACGGTGCTCTCCACCCAGATGTTCCCCGGCATCCTCTTCCTGCTGCCGCTGTTCCTGCTGTTCGTCAACATCGGCAACTCCACCGGGGTCGCGCTCTACGGCAGCCGGGGCGGGCTGATCCTCACCTACCTGACCTTCTCGCTGCCCTTCTCCATCTGGATGCTGGTCGGCTACTTCGACTCCATCCCGCGCGACCTCGACGAGGCCGCCGCCGTGGACGGCTGCGGGCCGCTGCGCACGCTGGTCCGGATCGTCATCCCCGCCGCCGTCCCCGGCATCGTCGCGGTGGCCGTCTACGCCTTCATGACCGCCTGGGGCGAGGTGCTGTTCGCCTCCGTGATGACCAACGACGAGACCCGCACCCTCGCCGTCGGCCTCCAGGGCTACGCCACCCAGACCGACGTGTACTGGAACCAGGTGATGGCCGCCTCGCTGGTGGTCAGCGTGCCGGTGGTGGCCGGCTTCCTCCTGCTGCAGCGCTACCTGGTGGCCGGGCTCACCGCCGGCGCCGTCAAATGACCCTCCGTGAAAGGCATGTTGTGAACGACCTCAGTGCTCTCCCGGACGGCTTCGTCTGGGGCGCGGCCACCGCCGCGTACCAGATCGAGGGGTCCGTGGACGCCGACGGCCGCGCACCCTCCATCTGGGACACCTTCTCCCACACCCCGGGGCGGGTCGCGGGCGGCGACACCGGCGACACCGCCTGCGACCACTACCGCCGCTGGCCCGAGGACCTCGCCCTGATGGGCCGGCTCGGCCTGGACGCCTACCGGTTCTCGATCGCCTGGCCCCGGGTGGTGCCGCAGGCCGACGGCCGGGTCAACGGCGCCGGCCTGGACTTCTACGACCGCTTGGTGGACCGGCTGCTGGAGGCGGGCATCACCCCCTTCCCCACCCTGTACCACTGGGACCTCCCGCAGGCCCAGCAGGACCGCGGCGGCTGGCCCGAGCGCTCCACCGCGCTGCGCTTCGGCGAGTACGCGGCCGTGGTCGCCGAGCGCCTCGGCGACCGGGTGACCAACTGGGCCACCCTCAACGAGCCGCTCTGCTCGGCCTGGATCGGCCATCTGGACGGCGTGATGGCGCCCGGCTGGCAGGATCTGACCGCCGCCGTCCGGGCCTCCTACCACCTGCACCTCGGCCACGGCCTGGCCGTCCGGGCGCTGCGCGAGCACGTCCCCGGCGCGCAGATCGGCATCGTCAACAACCTCTCCACCATCCGGCCCGGCAGCGACCGCCCGGCCGACCTCGCCGCCGCCCGCCGGGCCGACGGGCACGTCAACCGCTGGTGGCTCGACCCGGTGCTCGGCCGCGGCTACCCGCAGGACATGGTCGACCTGTACGGCGTGCGACTCCCCGTCCAGGAAGGGGACATGGAGCTGATCTCGGCCCCGCTGGACTGGCTCGGGCTGAACTACTACTTCCGCCAGATCGTCGCCGACGACCCCGCGGGCCCGGTGCCGTACTTCCGCCAGCTGCCCGGCCCCGGCCCCGAGCACACCGCGATGCCCTGGGAGGTGCACGCACCGGGGATCGAGGAGCTCCTGCTGCGCCTCACCAAGGAGTACGGCGCCCCGAAGCTGTACGTCACCGAGAACGGCGCCGCCTACCGGGACACCGTGGCCGCCGACGGCAGCGTGCACGACCCGGAGCGCACCGCCTACCTGGAGCAGCACCTGGCCGCCTGCGCGGCGGCCGCGGCGCAGGGCGCCCCGCTGGCCGGCTACTTCGCCTGGTCGCTGCTGGACAACTTCGAGTGGGCGTACGGCTACGACAAGCGGTTCGGGCTGATCCGGGTCGACTACGAGACCCAGCGGCGCACGGTCAAGAGCAGCGGCCACCGCTACGCCGAGCTGATCCGCGCCCACCGGGCCCGGCGGGCCCGCTGAGCCCGGCCCGGCCGGGCCGGGCCGCAGGGACGGCCGTGCCCCGGGGAGACACCGGATCCCCCGGGGCACGGCTACGCCGCGACGGGGCGGGCCGATCCGCGGGTCAGCAGGCCGTGCGGGGGATCCGCCGCTCCCAGTCGCGCTCGAACAGCACATCGCCGCCCTCCAGCGCCCGCAGATGGTCGCGGGCGGTGAAGTGGGTGGCGTCGCAGGTGATCTCGGAGCGGGTCCGGACGGTGACGTCCCAGCCGATGTCCGGCCGCTCCAGCCGGATCGTCCAGTCGGAGCGCGTCCCGGCGCCGAGCGGGTCGTCGGCCAGGATCCGGTACGCCTCCATCCCGTGCTCCTCGTACACCAGGCCGTCCGGAAGGCCGAGCGCCTCGCCGGATCCGGGACGGACCTCCAGCCGCCACTCGCCGTTCGCCACGTCGTGCACGGCGAGCCGCTCGGGGCGGGCGGTGAGCGGCTCGACGTGCTCGACGCCGAGTGCGGCGGCCTGTTCGGGCGGCTCGAAGGCGATCGGCGGGCTGCCGATATCGGCGGCCAGGTGGCGCACCGGAAGGGTGAGCGAGCTGTGGCCGGGGTCCACCTCGAAGCCGGCCGCCTCGGGCTGCGGCCAGACCCACGGCCAGTACGCGGAGGACAGCGCCAGCCGGATCCGGTGGCCGGCCGGGAAGGCGTGCGCGATGCCCGCCAGCTGCACCTCCACCTCGGCCACCGCGCCGGGCTCCCAGTCCGCCACCCGGTCCGGGCCGTGGCGCGCGGTCAGGGCCAGCACCCCCCGGGTGACCAGGGCGGAGGAGCCGTCCGGGGCCACGTCGCAGAGCCGGGCGGCCACCTGCCCGCGCCGGGTGTCGCAGCGCAGCCGCAGCCGGAGCGCGGCCCGGCCGAGGATCTCGACCGGCTCGGGCAGCGGGGTGGAGTCGAAGCAGACCGAGCGGCCGTCCTCCTCGCGCTGGTCCGGCGGGAGGTCGGCGGCACCGCCGAGCGGCCGGTACCGGCCGGCGTCCACGCCGGTGTGCTGGGGCGAGCGGACCCGCACGAAGCGGTCCCCGGCGGTGGTGCCGGCGGTGCGCAGGGCGCCGTCCAGGTCGTAGTGGACCTCCCGGACGTCGGGGGAGGGCCAGGACTCCTCGCCGATCCACCGCCCCGGCCGGTTGGCGTACCCGGTGGCGGGCGGCACCGACTCGTTCATCCAGCTGCGCAGCGCGGGCTCGGCCATCACCCCGGTGTCGCGGTCCTTGAGCCAGTGGTCCCACCAGCGCAGGGTCTCCTGCAGGAAGCCGATCGACGGGCCGGGCGGCAGCCCCTGGTCCGGGTACTGGTGCGGCCAGGGGCCGATGATCCCGCGCACCGGCGCCGTCAGGTGCTCGACCAGCCGCAGCACCGCGTCCCGGTGCGGGTCGGCCCAGCCGCCGACGGCCAGCACGGCGGCCCGGATCGCGCCGTAGTCCTCGCGGACGCAGTCGCGGCGCCAGTAGTCGTCCCGGCTCTGGTGCGCGAGCCAGGTGTGCACGGCCGGGTCCAGCGCGCCGAGCCGCTCCAGCCACACCCGCCGCCAGCCGTCGCCGACGTAGCGCGGGTCCGGCGGGCGGGCCGCGAGCGCCAGCAGGGCGGCGGACCAGGCGGGCAGGTCGACGGCCAGCAGCGAGCCGCCGAGGTAGTGCCGGTCGTTGTCGTAGCGGTCGTCGGCGGCGCAGACCGTGACCACCGCCTTCAGCGGCTCCGGGGCGCGGGCGGCGATCTGCAGGCTGTTCACCCCGCCCCAGGAGATCCCGAACATCCCGACCCGGCCGCTGCACCAGGGCTGCTCGGCCAGCCACTCGACCACCGCGACCCCGTCGGCGAGCTCCTGCTCGCCGACGGGGTCGCCGGGCAGCCCCTCGGAGTTCCCGTGCCCGCGGACGTCGACCCGCGCCGAGGCGTAGCCGTGGCCCGCGTACCAGGGGTGCCGTTCGGCGTCCCGGGGCGCGGTCCCGTCGCCGAGCCGGAACGGCAGGTACTCCAGCAGCGCCGGCACCGGCTCCGCGGTGACGGGCCGCCAGATCCGCGCGTACAGCAGCTCGCCCCCGGGCAGCGGGACGCGCACGTCCTCGCGGGTGATCGGGTACGGGTACGAGGTGGGGTGCCGCATGGTGGCTGCTCCCTGCAGTCGGTACGGACGTCGCGGGGTGACCGCGGAGCTCCGTGCCGTACCGCCCCTGCGCTCCGCCGGGTGGCCACCGAATCAGACCATAGTGGACATGACGTCCTATTTCCTGACCAGACGTGACGGTGCGACCGGCGGGGCGCAGGGGCGAGGGGGCGCAGGGGTGCGGGGATGCGGGCTGCCGGAGTGCGGGCTCAGGCCTTGCTGAGCCAGGCGGTGGCGTTCAGGGCCAGCGCGGCGTTGGTGCCGGCCGGGTCGTCCCAGCCGTTGAAGAGGGAGTTCCCGGACTGGCCGGTGCCGTCGTCGGCCGGCGAGCTGTCACCCCAGGCGGCGACCCGGCCGCTGCCGAAGGTGCTGGTGACGAAGAAGGCGCCGGTGTTGCCGCTGAAGCCGGTGCGGTAGACCAGGCCCTTGACCGCGGCGTTGTCGGCCGGCTTGAGGGTGAAGGTGGTGCCGCTGCGCAGGATGGAGCCGGTGACCGTGCCGAACGGGCCGTGCAGCACCGGGTCGGTCGGCAGGTTGGCGGCACGCGGGTTGTCGGTGGAGATGTTGCTGAGGTCGACCGAGAAGCCGAACGGGTCGGTGTTGTCGACGCCGTTGCTGGTCAGCAGGTCGTTGATGATCTTCGGGGAGTCCCAGCCGTCGTTGTTGCGGTCGCTGTTCAGGTGGTCGGAGATCAGGAACAGCCCGCCGCCGTTCTGCACGAACCGCATGATCGCGGTCTTCTCGGCGGCGCTGAATCTGGTGTTCGGCTCGGCGACCACGAAGGTGTCGAAGTTGGCGAGGTCGAGCGCCCCGCCGCCGCCGTAGCTGATGGTGGAGCCGGTCGGCAGCGTCTTCAGGCTGTACTGACCGGTGCGCTGCAGTGCGACGCCCCAGGCGGAGAGGGCGCCGGTCCAGCTCTTCTCGGTGGTGGGGTTGGCGTTCTGGGCGAGCGGGTCGGGCTGGCTGGTGCTGATGATCCAGTCGGCGTTGCCGGCCGTCTCGGCCTTGGTGTTGTCGAACAGCACCCGGTGCGGCACGGCGGCGGTGGCCGCGGTGGCGGGGGTGGCCGGGGTCGCGAGGCCGGTGAGGGTGGCGGCCAGGACGGCCAGGGCGGCGGCCGCGGCCTTGCTGCGGGCATGACGGAAGCTGATCATCTGCCGTTCCTCCGAGGGAAGTTGGGGTTTTCGGGCAGGAATGGGCGGGGTGGGGTGCGATTGAGTATCCGCGCGTAGACCGGTCGCGGGAAAGCCGTCGCGAGTGACCTTTTTCTGTACGGCACATGACATTTTTCGGGGCTGCCGCGAGTCCGCCGTGCGAAATGTCGGCAGGCGAATACCTATCGCTGTTGCGAACGACTTGCACATGGGTACAACGGGGAGGAAAACTGTCCCGGCTCGCCCCCGTACCGAGAGGACACCCCATGTCAGCGCCAACCCGTCTGCGTGACCGGCTCACCAGGGACGAGTGGATCCGCCTCGGCGGAATGGGAGCGTTCATCCTCGCGCTGCACGTGATCGGCTGGTTCACCCTGCTGGCCGTCATCGCGCCCCAGCACTACGACGTCGGCGGGCAGGTCTTCGGGGCGGGAATGGGCCTCACCGCCTACACCCTGGGCATGCGGCACGCCTTCGACGCCGACCACATCGCGGCCATCGACAACACCACCCGCAAGCTGATGGGCCAGGGCAAGCGACCGCTCTCGGTGGGCTTCTGGTTCTCGCTCGGCCACTCCTCGATCGTCTTCGGCCTGTGCGCGCTGCTCGCCTTCGGCATCCAGTCGCTGGCCGGCCAGGTCGAGTCGGACGACTCCTCGCTGCACGACGCCACCGGCCTGATCGGGGTGTCCGTCTCCGGCACCTTCCTGGTGCTGATCGGCCTGATCAACCTGGGCGCCTTCAACGGGATCCTGAAGGTCTTCCGGAAGATGCGGGTGGGCGAGTACGACGAGGCGGAGCTGGAGCGCCAGCTCGACCGGCGCGGCTTCATGAACCGGATCCTCGGCAAGGTCACCCGGGCCGTCACCAAGCCCTGGCACATGTACCCGGTCGGCCTGCTGTTCGGGCTCGGCTTCGACACCGCGACCGAGGTCTCCCTGCTGGTGCTGGCCGGCGGCGCGGCCGCCTTCCAACTGCCCTGGTACGCGCTGCTGGTGCTGCCGGTGCTGTTCGCGGCCGGGATGAGCCTGCTGGACACCATCGACGGCTCGTTCATGAACTTCGCCTACGAGTGGGCGTTCTCCAAGCCGATCCGCAAGATCTACTACAACCTCACGGTGACCGGACTCTCGGTGCTGGTCGCCCTGGTGATCGGCATGATCGAGCTGCTCGGCCTGCTCGCCGAGAAGCTCGACATCACCGCCGGCCCGCTCGGCTGGATCGCCGGGCTGGACCTCAACATGGTCGGCTACGCGATCGTCGGGCTGTTCCTGCTCACCTGGATCGGCGCGGTCGCCTACTGGAAGTTCGGCAAGGTGGAGCAGAAGTGGTCGGCCGGCATGCGGGAGCCGGTGGCCGCGGAGGCCGACTGACCCGGTGGCCCGTACCGGACGCGGCAGGCCCGCCCGACAGCTGTCGGGCGGGCCTGCGCGGTTCGTGGGAGCGGGTCAGCAGGAGTACTGCCAGGCCCAGACGCCGGGCGCGGAGAGCCCGTTGGCGCCGGTCGCCGCCACACCCATGGCGATGCGGCGGTGGTGGTACGCCTTGCTGGCCATGTGCTGGACGTAGCCGGGTGCAGGCGCGGTTGAGGCAGAAGACCAGCTTCGCGGTGTAGCGAAGGCCGTACCACTTCAGGTGCGACTCCAGGTGGATCCAGACGTGGCCCCAGGAGTAGGAGCGGGTCTTCGACCAGCTCCAGCGTCCGTCCAGGTCGTACATGTTGACCGGGTCGGTCTGCGGGCGGCGGCCGAGGGCCGGGTCGTACAGCCGGGCGCCCATCAGGACCACGCCGGTGCCGGTCTCGGTCGCCCGCTGCTCGCCGCCCATCGAGGAGTGCCTGTCCGTCATGCCGGGCGGGCCGCGACCGTCGGCACCGGTCGCGGCCCGCCGGCCGGGGGCGGGTGGTCAGCAGGTCAGCTGCGGCGCCGCCCAGTCGGCGTGGTCCGAGGCCGGTCCGTCGCCGCCGTCGGTGACCACCAGGCGCAGCTCCAGCGCGCCGGTCAGGTCGGCGGTCAGGTGCTTGGCCGCGTCGCGGTAGGTGAGCAGCCCGCTGTCGGCAACCTTGGCGCCGTCCTTCCAGATCTGGAAGACCACCGAGCCCTTGGTGGCGGACTCGTCGTCCACGCCCACGTCGGTGCTGAGCGCGGTGCAGGAACCGCCCAGGTAGTAGGTGATCTCGCTGTAGGCGTTGGTGCCCAGGCCCTTGGCGTAGGTCGCGCCCTCGATGGTGAGGGTGTGGCCGTCACCGCCGGGGGCCTCGTTGTTGCTGCGGTCCCGCTCGACCGGGCCCCAGCCGTTGACCGAGGCGGACCAGGCCAGATCGCTGAGCTGGTAGCTGCCGGCCGCCGGGCCGCTGCCGCAGGCCAGCTTGGGGTCGGCCCAGTCGGCGTGGTCGTAGCTCATCCCGTCGCCGGCGTCGGTGACCACCAGCCGCAGTGTGGTGGCGCCGGTGAGGTCGGCGCCGAGCCGCTTGACCGCGTCCCGGCCGGTGACCGTGCCGCTGTCGGCGACCTTGGTGGCGTCCTTCCAGATCTGGAAGACCACCGAGCCGTTGCCGTAGGTCTCGTCGTCCACCCCCACGTCGACGGTCAGGTTCTTGCAGCCGCCGCCCAGGTGGTAGGTGATCTCGCTGCCGGCGTGGGCGCCGAGGCCGCGGCTGTAGGCGGCGCCGCGCAGGGTGAGGGTGTGCCCGTCCCCGGCGGCGGTGTCACCGTTGCTGCGGTCCCGCTCGACCGGGCCCCAGCCGTTGATCGCGGAGGTCCAGGCCAGATCGCTCAGCCGGTTCATCCCGCTCGGCGGCGGCACCGGGCTGCCCGGGGTGACCCGGAGCATCACCGTGCCGTGCGCCGGCACCGAGGCCTGGATCGCGCCGGTGGTGCTGCTGGTCGCCTTGCTCCACAGGTCCTTGACGGCGTACGAGGAGGCGCCGCCGATGCCCACCGCCTGGACGGTGGTCGCGACCGTGGCGGCGTACGAGCCCTCGTTGGTCAGGGTGACCGAACGGCTGCCGTCCGCCAGCGGCTTGGACATCACCACCTTGCCGCCGGAGGAGGAGACCACGGTGCCCTGGCGGCCCAGCGGGTCCTGGTCGACGGCTATCACGTCCTTGTTGGTCAGGATGTCGAGGGTGCCGGCGTCCGCGGTCCGCAGGTCGGTGCCGATCAGCAGCGGGGCGGCCATCTGGGCCCAGAGGCTGAAGTGGGTGCGGTACTCGGTCTCCGTCATGCCGCCGTTGCCGACCTCCAGCATGTCCGGGTCGTTCCAGGCCCCCGGGCGGGCGTACGGGGCCAGCTGCTGGTTCTGGTGCGCGATGGTGATCATGCTGGACCAGGAGTCGCTGATGTCGCCGGTGGTGCGCCAGGAGTTGCCGACCGGCTGGGCCCAGTTCCACGGCTGGTTGGCGCCCCACTCGCAGATGCTCAGCAGGATCGGGCGGCCGGTCGCCTTCAGCGCGTCCCGCATGGTGGTGTAGCGGAGCTTGGCGTCCACGCCCTGGTTGTTGCAGTTGTCGTACTTGAGGTAGTCCACGCCCCAGGAGGCCCACAGGTTGGCGTCCTGCTGCTCGTGGCCGAGCCCGCCGGGGAAGCCCTTGACGTCACAGGTCTTGCTGCCGGCGCTGGAGTAGATGCCGAACTTCAGGCCCTTGGCGTGGACGTAGTCGGCGACCGCCTTGATGCCGTGCGGGAAGCGCACCGGGTCGGGCACCAGGTTGCCGCTCGCGTCGCGCGAGGGCAGGGCCCAGCAGTCGTCGAGGTTGACGTAGCGGTAGCCGGCGTCCTTGAGGCCCTTGCTGACGAAGAGGTCGGCGATGCCTTCCACCATCGCCTCGTTGAAGTCGGCACCGCACCAGGTGGAGTTCCAGTTGTTGAAGCCCATCTGCGGGGTGAGGGCGAGGCCGTTGTCCAGGGCGAGTGCGGGTGGGGCGGTCGCCAGTTGGACGGTGGCGGTGAGGGCTGCGCCACCGGCCAGCAGCGCGAGCGAGGTGAGCGCCGACGCCGATCGGCGGCGCCAGGAATTTCTGCGGGACGGCACGTGAGGGCTCCTGCAGGGTGAGGGAGGGGCTCGAAGGCAACCAAAGCCAACGAGTTTCAACGGAATGCAACATATGACAGCGGTGTTTCATGAGCCCGTCAAGAGTGCTGACATACCGTCTATCCTTGGCAGTGGCCGGAACTGACGGGAAGTCGACCAAAACCCACAGCCTTGCCCCGGCCTGTTGGATAATGTTGATCTATGGCGGGTCTCATTCCAAGGGGTGGACGCCCGCCGGTCCCGTTCTGGACGTGTCTGCGCCAAGAGTTAACGCGCGAGCCCTTGTCGTGTCATTTTCTACGCGCGTATCTTTACTTCGCCGGAGCTGCTGACAGCTCTGGATCTACGCGAGTAGTACGCACCCTGACGCACCCTCACCGCCCGGAGACTGACCCCACGTCGGCCGGGCTGCCGCGCTGCCCAGGACCTGGCCCGTTCGACGGGCCGGGTGGATTAAGGAGTCCTGTACCGGTGTCCAAGCCCACCGCCGCCCGCCCCCGCTCCCGCCGGGCGCTGCTGCGCGCCACCATCCTCCCGGCCGGTGTCGCGGCCTCGCTCGTGCTCGTCCCGCTGCCGGGTGCCGCGGCCGCGCCCTCCGCCGACGCGGTGATCTCCGAGGTCTACGGCGGTGGCGGCAACTCCGGTGCCACGCTGAAGAACGACTTCATCGAGCTCGCCAACAAGGGCGGTGCGGCCTTCGGCCTGGCCGGTTTCAGCGTGCAGTACATCTCGGCCAGCCCCGGCCCGACCTCCACCTGGAGCGTCACCCCGCTGACCGGCTCGATAGCCCCCGGTGGGCGGTTCCTGGTCGCCGAGGCGGCCGGCACCGGCGGCACCGTCGCGCTGCCCACCCCGGACGCCACCGGCACCCTGGCGCTCTCCGGCACCGCCGGCACCGTCGCGCTGGTGCAGGGTGCCGACGCGCTGACCTGCAAGACGGCCGCCGACTGCGCCGCCGACCCCCGGGTGCGCGACCTGGTCGGCTTCGGCACCGCCGTGGTCCGCGAGGGCAGCGGCCCCGCCACCGGTGCGAGCAACACCGCCTCGGTGGCCCGCGCGGCCAACCTGGCCGACACCGACGACAACGCGGCCGACCTCAAGGCCGGTGACCCGACGCCGACCAACAGCAAGGGCGAGACCACCGGTGGCGGCGGCCCGACCACCCCCACCAACCCGACCGAGCCCGGTCCGCTGCGGATCCACGACATCCAGGGCAACACCCGGCTGTCGCCCAAGGCCGGCCAGACCGTGCCCGGCATCCCCGGAGTGGTCACCGGCGTGCGCACCTACGGCTCCAAGGGCTTCTGGATCCAGGACACCACCCCGGACGCCGACCCGGCCACCAGTGAGGGCGTGTTCGTCTACACCGGCAGCGCCGCCCCGACCGTCAAGGCCGGCGACTCGGTGCTGGTGACCGCCAAGGTCAGCGAGTACTACCCGAACCAGGCCGGCGGCAGCCAGTCCGTCACCGAGCTGACCAACCCGCTGATCACCGTGGTCTCCGCCGGCAACCCGGTGCCGGCCCCGGTGGTGCTGGACGACGACAGCATCCCGTCCGCCTACACCGCCGACGCGGCCGGCGCCTCGATCGAGGCCAACACCCTCAAGCCCGGCAGCTACGCGCTGGACCTGTTCGAGTCCCTGGAGGGGATGAACGTCCAGGTCAAGAACGTCCGCGTGGTGCAGGCCACCGACCAGTACCACGAGCTGTGGGTGGAGGCCCGGCGCGACGACGAGAAGTCCAAGCGCGGCGGTGCGATCTACCTCGGCTACGACAACCCCAACTCGGGCCGCCTGATGGTCCAGGGCCTGGCCCCGGAGGCCGAGAAGCCGTTCCCGCTGGCCAACGTCGGCGACCGGCTGAAGGGCCTCACCAGCGGTCCGCTGGACTACAACCAGTTCGGCGGCTACACCCTGGTGGCCGACACCCTGGGCACCCTCCAGGACAACGGCCTGGAGCGCGAGGTCACCAAGGAGGCGGCGGCCGGTGAACTCACCATCGCCACCTACAACGTGGAGAACCTGGACCCGGGAGACCCGGACACCAAGTTCGCCGAGCTGGCCAAGGGCGTGGTGACCAACCTGCGTTCGCCCGACGTGGTGACCCTGGAGGAGATCCAGGACAACAACGGCGCCACCAACGACGGCACGGTGGACGCGAGCGCCACCGTGGCCAAGTTCGTCGCCGCGATCAAGGCGGCCGGCGGCCCGGCCTACGACTGGCGCTCCATCAACCCGGTGGACGGCAAGGACGGCGGCGAGCCCGGCGGCAACATCCGCCAGGTCTTCCTGTTCAACCCGCAGCGGGTCTCCTTCACCGACATCGCGGGCGGTACCGCCACCACCGCGGTGGACGTCACCGGCACCGGTCGCAGCACCGCGCTGACCGCCTCCCCGGGCCGGATCGACCCCACCAACGAGGCCTGGAACACCAGCCGCAAGCCGCTGGTCGGCCAGTTCTCGTTCAAGGGCAAGAAGGTCTTCGTCATCGCCAACCACTTCAACAGCAAGGGCGGCGACCAGGGCATCGACAGCCGCTTCCAGGCGCCGACCCGCTCCTCCGAGGTGCAGCGGGTCAAGCAGGCCGGCATCGAGCAGGCCTTCGTCGCCAAGCTGCTGGCCGCCGACCCGCAGGCCAAGGTGGTCTCGCTCGGCGACTTCAACGACTACCAGTTCTCCCCGGCGCTGACCGCGCTGACCAAGGACTGCGTGCTGCGCGACCTGGTGAACGAGCTGCCCGAGAAGCAGCGCTACTCCTACGTCTACCAGGGCAACTCGCAGGTGCTGGACCACATCCTGGTCAGCCCCGGCCTGACCCACGCCAAGTACGACGTGGTGCACATCAACAGCGAGTTCGCGAACCAGGCCAGTGACCACGACCCGCAGGTGGTCCGCGTCAAGCCGTGACCCGCGAGGGCGGCGCGAAGGGGCGGGGCCGGTCGGCCCCGCCCCTTCGGGCTGTCCGGAGCGCGCCGGGGCGCCCGGGTCGGTGTCCGAGCGCCTTCAGCACCGCCCGGGTCAGCGTCCGAGCGCCTTCAGCACCGCCCGGGACATCACCTGCTCGCCGGTGGCGTTGGGGTGGAACGGGACGGCGGGCGCGTGCGGGATGGTGCCCTCGATCCAGCGGTCGTCCGAGCAGATGTCATGGCCCCGGGTGGGCGCGGCGGTGTCCACATAGGTGGCGCCGTCGGCCGCCGCGGTCGAGGCGAGCATGGAGTTCAGGCTGCCGAGGACGCCGCGCAGGTAGGCCACGTCCCCCACGGTGACGGGCTGGCGCCCGACGCAGTCCCACTCGTTCTCGGGCAGCACGGACGGGTAGCCGACCAGCAGCACCTTGGCGTGCGGCGCCTTGGCGTGGATCCGCCGCAGGGCGTCGGCCAGCTGCGGGCGGGCGGCGGCGATCCGGCGCTGCAGGGTGTCCTCGCCGTACTGCCAGCTCCAACTGC
This sequence comes from Kitasatospora sp. NPDC049258, assembly GCF_040678895.1. NCBI lineage: Bacteria > Bacillati > Actinomycetota > Actinomycetes > Kitasatosporales > Streptomycetaceae > Kitasatospora > Kitasatospora sp. NPDC049258. Next base: position 195,252 of record NZ_JBFAQT010000007.1, on the reverse strand, counting down.
TCCAGTCCCAGTGGCCGTCGGCGTAGTGGTCCTTGCAGGGCGTGCCGAGCGGGTTGATCACCGCGCCGCCGATGCAGGTCGCGATCACGTCCGCGATGCCCAGGTCCGAGGTGCCGAGGTCGTTGCCGCCGATGCCGACGGTGATCAGCTCGGTGTCGGCGGTGACCGCGTCGAGCTGGGGGTCGTTCACCCGGATGAAGGCGTCGTACTGGGCCGAGGTGATGGCCTTGATCTTGGCCGCGGAGCAGGTGGTGTCGGTGTACGCGCTGCTCTTCAGGGCGGCGGCGACCAGATGGCCGTAGTTGCGGTCCGAGCGCAGGCAGAGCCCGGCGGACTGGCCGGGGACACCGGCTCCGGCGGCGTAGGAGTCGCCGAGCGCCACGTACTTGCCGGTGCCGGTGGCCGCCTGGGCCGGGGCGCCGAGCGCGGTGAGGACGGTGAGCGCGGCGGACAGCGACGCACCGCAGGCCAGGACGGACTTTCGCTTCAGGGCAGGGCTGAGCACGGTTCCTCCTGGGGGAGAGAAACGAGAGGGGTGGGTGGGTGCAGTGTGAGCCGGGCCACAGCGTCTACTGATTGGTAAGTTACTGGCACGTTAACGAGGTGTCCAGGTGTCCGCCCCAAGGATTTCGTGCTGAATCCGGGTCAGCTCCCTTCGGAATTACGCTCCATGGTGGAGCGTTGGAGCCGCTTCCACGGATCGGCCCACCCGCTCGCCAATCCGTCCGAAAAAAGTCTGTGCGATTTTCTGTTATCCCCTCCCGCCCCAGCCGTCTCCTAGGTGTCGGCATCCACACCCGACACCTGCCGATGAGGGAGAGACACGCACATGGGACGCAGGGGAGCGGTCGCGCACCGCCGCCGCAATCGCCGTGGTCGGCTGCTGGTCGCAGCCACCGTGACGGCAGGCCTCATCGCGGGAGCCGTCACGATCGGCACCGCAATGGGGGGTGACAAGCCGGTCGTCGTCTCCGCGGACGCCGCGCTCTCGCAGGAGATAGGCCCGGCGGCCGGGCCGCTGCACAACGAGGCCCCGACCCCGGTCACCTCGGTGCCGGACAGCGACGCCGGCAAGGGCATGGTCTACACAGGCCTGGTCGCAGCGGCCAAGGGCGACAAGTGTGCCGGTGTGTTCAAGGTCTCCGAGGCGGGGCTGTGCACGCACGGCCCGGACGAGCCGCCGAAGGGCGTCGACATCCACCAGGACACCAAGCCCGCCGCGGCCGCCGCCGCCGAGCCGGCCGCGCTCGCCGTCAGCCAGGACGCGCCGCCCTCCGCGGCCGACCTGCTGAAGGGCAGCCAGCCGGTCTTCGACGTGAAGTCCGGCGCCGCGCTGGCCTCCGACGCCCCGGCCGGCGGGACGCCCGCCGCCGCGGCGGCCGCCGCCGCGGGCACCGGGGTGGTCTGCGACGGCGACGGCAGCACCGGCAACCGCGTCCAGGTGCTGTACGTCCACGCGCCTGGCAAGGACCGTTTCGGCCAGTACCTGCCCTCGTTCAAGAAGTGGGCCGCCGACGCCGACGTCATCTACAACGCCAGCGCCGAGGAGACCGGCGGCACCCGCCACATCCGCTTCGTCACCGAGTCCGACTGCTCGGCCGCGGTGCTGAACGTGGAGCTCCCGGACGCCTCGCTGCAGGAGTTCGGCGCCACCAACAACGCGCTGGCCAAGCAGGGCTTCAACCGCAAGGATCGTAAGTACATGATCTTCGCGGACGCCCAGGTCTACTGCGGCATCGGCACCTTCAACGGTGACGAGCGCCCGGGCAAGGACAACCTGAGCAACTTCGGCCCGTCCTACGGCCGCACCGACGGCGGCTGCTGGGGCGGTTCGACCGCCGCGCACGAGCTCGGCCACAACCTCGGCGCCGTGAACAACAGCGCGCCGAACAGCAGCAAGGCCGGCCACTGCGTCGACGAGTGGGACATCATGTGCTACTCGGACGCGCCGTACTACCCGAAGATGGTCACCAAGTGCCCCAACCGCGCCAGTGACGAGCGGCTGGACTGCAACCACGACGACTACTACAACACCAACCCGGCCTCGGGCAGCTACCTCACCACCCACTGGAACGTGGCCAACAACCAGTTCCTGATCGCCGGTGGCGGCACCGGGCCCAACCCGACGCCGACCCCCACGCCGAGCCCGACCAAGACCGGTACCGGCACCCCGACCCCGAACCCGTCGCCGAGCCCCACCAAGACCTCGACGACCCCCACCCCCAACCCGAGCCCGAGCCCGACCGGCGGTCCGGTCTCGCCCGAGGTGGCGATCGGTCAGCTCACCCAGAACTCGGTCATGCTCAGCTGGGGCCAGGTCGCCAACGCCTCCGGCTACGACCTCGTGCTCGACGGCCGGACCCTCGGCACCGTCCGCTCCACCACCGTCAGCCTGATCAACCTGAGCCCCGACACCGCCTACAAGGTGGCCGTCGCGGTGCGCGACCAGGCCGGCAAGGTCGGCAAGCCCGGTCGCGAGGCCTCCTTCCGCACCCCGAAGGCGGCCGGCCCGGACGGCCCGACCAAGCCCGGCACCAAGTACACGATGACCAACAGCCTGACCGGCCAGGCCGCCGACATGTGGGGCGGCTCGACCCGTGACGGCGCCGTGCTGATCGGCTACCAGCGCACCGGCTACGCCAACCAGCAGTGGACCTTCGAGGACCAGGGCGACGGCAACCTGCGGATCCGCTCGGTGCGCTCCGACAAGTGCCTGCAGCTCGGCGGTTCGGCCGCGGCCGGCCAGTACGTGATGCAGCAGGCGTGCAGCGGCGCCGACTCCCAGCAGTGGAAGATCACCGCGAGCGGCAGCGGCTACACCCTCGCCGCCAAGGGCTCCTCGCTGGTGCTCGGCGCCAGCAAGCGCTGGTACTACGGTGGCTGGCTGCTGGAGCTGCAGCAGCCGAACAACCAGACCTACCAGAACTGGACCATCCAGCCGGCCTCCTGAGGCCGACCCGAACAGGTGGTGGGGCGGGAACCGACCCCCTCCCGCCCCACCACCGTCCTAGGAGCCACCGCTGATGCGTATCCGCACCCTCGCCGCCGCCGCGGTGCTGGCCGGTGCCGCCCTGCTGGGCGGTGCCGGCCAGGCCGGCGCCCACGGCGACACCATCGTCTTCAAGATCTCCGCGCTGGGGGACGGGCACACCCGGACGGCCGCGACCTGGGCGAACGACAACGACCCGGTCACCGACAAGGTGGCGGCCACGCTCAGCGCGGTCGCCGAGGACGGCCGGTCGGTCGGCCCGTGGAAGCTGGAGCCGGTGGCCGACACCCCCGGTACCTTCACCACCGGCCTGGCCCTGCCGCCCGGCCGCTGGGCGGTCACCGTCGAGTCCGGCTTCCCGGCGCTCGGCCGCGGCACCGCGGACCTCACGGTCACCGCGGTGCCGGGCACCGCGCCCAGCGCGGGTGCGGCGGTCGTGCCGCCGGTCCCGGGCGGATCGGCCACCGGGTCCGGGCCCGCCGCACCGGCGCCCGGGGCGAGCGCGCCGGCGGCGGCCGAGGCCGCCTCCTCGACCGGCTCGGGCACCAGCTGGGTGCTCGCGCTGGCGGCGGTCCTGGTCGCGGTCGCGGCCGTGGCCGTGGCCTCCTTCCTGCTGCGCAGGCGTCGTACGGCGGGCTGAACCCGCTGCGCGACGACGTTGCCCGGCCGACGGCCCGGGGTGCCGGTCTCCCGGCGCCCCGGGCCGTCGGCGTTCCTCGGGGGCGCCGCGGCGCGGGCGTTGTTACCGACCGGTTGACCACAGGGCCCGCAGGCCGCAGTATCGGGGCACCCACCGAGCCCTGGAGGACCGTTCGCATGGCACTGGACGCCGACGTCATCGTGATCGGGGCCGGCCTCGCGGGCCTGGTCGCCACCGCCGAACTCGCCGACGCGGGGCGCAAGGTGATCCTGCTCGACCAGGAGCCGGCGGCCAACCTCGGCGGTCAGGCGCACTGGTCCTTCGGCGGCCTGTTCCTGGTGGACTCCCCGGAGCAGCGCCGGATGCGGATCCGTGACTCGCACGAACTCGCCTGGCAGGACTGGCTCGGCACGGCCGGCTTCGACCGCCCCGAGGACGAGTGGCCGCGCCGGTGGGCCGAGGCCTACGTGGACTTCGCCGCCGGCGAGAAGCGCTCCTGGCTGCACGGCCAGGGGGTGCGGTTCTTCCCGGTGGTCGGCTGGGCCGAGCGCGGCGGGCTGCTGGCGACCGGCCCGGGCAACTCGGTGCCGCGCTTCCACATCACCTGGGGCACCGGGCCCGGGCTGGTCGAGCCGTTCGCCCGCCGGGTGCTGTCGGCGGCCGCGGCCGGGCGGGTGGAGCTGCGCTTCCGGCACCGGGTCACCGCGCTGACCGCCACGGCGGGGGCGGTCGACACCGTCGCCGGCGAGGTGCTGGTGCCGAGCACCGTCGGTCGGGGTGAAGCGAGTTCGCGTGAGGTGGTGGACACCTTCGCGCTGCGGGCGCAGGCCGTGGTGGTCTCCTCGGGCGGCATCGGCGGCAACCACGAGCTGGTCCGCAAGGCCTGGCCGGCCCGGCTGGGCACCCCGCCCGAGCGGCTGCTGTCCGGGGTGCCCGCCCATGTGGACGGCCTGATGCTGGACATCGCCGGCGCGGCCGGCGGCAGTCTGATCAACGGCGACCGGATGTGGCACTACACCGAGGGCATCGAGAACTGGGACCCGATCTGGGCCCGGCACGGCATCCGGATCCTGCCCGGCCCCTCCTCGCTCTGGTTGGACGCCCGGGGCCGCCGGCTGCCGGTGCCGCTGTTCCCCGGCTTCGACACCCTGGGCACCCTCGAACACATCATGACCACCGGGTACGACCACACCTGGTTCGTCCTCACCCAGAAGATCATCGAGAAGGAGTTCGCGCTCTCCGGCTCCGAGCAGAACCCCGACCTGACCGGGAAGTCGATCAAGGGCGTGCTCGGCCGCGCGCTGCCGGGGGCCACCGGGCCGGTCGAGGCGTTCAAGAAGCACGGCGTGGACTTCGTGGTCGCCGACTCGCTGCCCGAGCTGGTCCGGGGGATGAACGCCAAGACGCCCGAGGCGCTGATCGACGAGGCCGAGCTGCGGCGCGAGATCGAGGCCAGGGACCGCGAGTTGGCGAATCCGTTCAGCAAGGACCTCCAGGTCACGGCCGTCCACGGCGCCCGCCGCTACCTCGGCGACAAGCTGATCCGCACCGCCGCGCCGCACCGGCTGCTGGACCCGAAGGCGGGGCCGCTGATCGCGGTCCGGCTCAACATCCTGACCCGCAAGTCGCTGGGCGGGCTGCAGACCGACCTCTCCTCGCGGGTGCTGCGGGCCGACGGCTCGGTGCTGGAGGGGCTCTACGCTGCCGGCGAGGCGGCGGGCTTCGGCGGAGGCGGGGTGCACGGCTACCGCTCGCTGGAGGGCACCTTCCTCGGCGGCTGCCTGTTCTCCGGCCGGGCCGCGGGGCGGGCGGCGGCCGCCGCGACGGCGTAGCGCGGGTCTGGCAAGCCCCGGCCGGGCCCTGCCCGCCGGTCGGGGAGGGTGGGGTGCGGTGCGGGTGCGGGCGTGGGGCAGAATCCTGGGGGCCGCCGTGGCGATCATGGCGGCGGCGCCCCGAGATTGGTGGAGGAAGCCGATGCCCCGTTCGTCCCGCAAGGAACCCGCCGCACCGCCCGCGCCGGTGACGGTCACGGTCTGCCGGGGGTGCTGCTGCGGGGTCGCCGCCAAGTACCCGGGGGTCGACCACGTCGGGCAGGTGGAGCGGCTGCGGGCGGGGGTCGGCGCGGCGGGCAAGGTCCGGGTGGTGGACTGCCTGGACGTGTGCGACCACGCCAACGTGGTGGTGGTCGGCCCGTCGGCACAGGGCCGCCGGGCCGGCGGCCGGCCGGTCTGGCTGGGCTGGGTGTTCCAGGACGACATGGTGGACGACATCACCGCGTGGGTGCGGGCCGGCGGGCCCGGTGTGGTGGAGGCGCCGGGCGTGCTAGACCTCCAGGCCTTCGAGGTGTCCCGCCGGGTGCGCGAGGGCCTGCCGGAGCAGGCCGGCTGACCGGGGCCGTTCATCACAGTTGACGACGGGGATCGATATTCAGCTGTCGGCAAGGCATCGATCTCCTTACGCTGCTGGTGTCCTGACGTTCGATCACGGGAGACGCGGCGATGTTCTACTTCTCGGTCCTGCTCCTTGCCGCCGGCATAGCGCTGGTGGTGCTCAAGCGCCGTTCGACGGTCGACTTCCGCTTCGCGATGCCGGCCGGCCTGCTGGTCGCCGCCGTCGGGCTGCTGCTCGGGCTGAGCTCGTTCACCTACGTGGTGCAGCCGTACGAGGTGGGGGTGCCCAGCTCGCTCGGCTCGGTGGGCAACACCTGGAAGCCCGGACTGCACCTGAAGTCGCCGCTCACCGACGTCACCACCTTCTCCACCCGGCCCACCGACCTCAACCTCACCGGGAACGACACGGTCGAGGTCAGGTCCTCCGAGGGCGGGGTGCTCTACGTCGACCTCACGGTGAAGTGGGCGATCGACCCGGAGCACGCGCTGGCGCTCTACCGGCTGTCCGGCAGCTCGGAGAACGTCCAGCAGCGGCTGGTCTACCCGGACACCCGGGAGATCGTCCGCAACGTGTTCGCCAAGCACACCAGCGTCGAGGGGTACGCCAGCCAGCGCGAGGTGATCAGCGCCGAGATGGAGCGGCTGATCACCGCGCGGCTCAGCCCGCGCGGGATCATCGTCAACGGTGTGAACCTGCGCAACGTCAAGCCGAACGACGTGCTGCAGAAGGCGATCGACCAGAAGATCCAGCAGGACCAGGCGACCGAGCAGGCCGCGGCGGCGGTGCTGACCGCCAAGGCGCAGGCCGAGCAGCGGAAGATCGAGGCCGAGAGCACCGCCGAGGCCAACACGGTGATCGCCAACTCGCTCACCGACAAGATCCTGATGAGCCAGTGCATCGAGGCCTTCAAGGCCGCCGCCGAGAAGAACCCGGTCTACGCCAGCCCGTGCGGTGGTTCGGGCGCGGGCGGCGCTCCGCTGATCGTGGACGGCACCAAGCGGTAGCCGTCCGCCCGGGTGGCCCCGCCGGTGGTCAGGCCGGGCCGCCCGCCGCCCCGTCCGCCGCCCCGTCCGCCGCTCCGTCCGCCGCTCCGTCCGCCTCCCCGTGCGCTGAGCCGTGCGGGGCGCCGCAGCGGTGGGATCCGGGCGGCCAGACCACCTCGACCGGCACGCCGGCCCGGCGGGCCGCGGTGACCATGTGGGCGGTGCCGCCGCGGCCGTTGCCCGGCAGGCCGTCCCAGACCGCGACCAGCAGGTCGGCCCGGCGCAGCAGTTCGGCGTTGGCCGCCTCGTAGGCCGCGGTGCCCGGGGTGTCGAACGGCAGCACCACCACCTCGGCGGCGGCCTGCCGCAGCCGGTCGAACTCGGGCGCGTAGCCGTCGCCGACCGAGTCCCGGTACGCGGGGGAGGGGATCACCGCCACCAGCCGGCCGCCCGCGGCCAGGACCGCGTCCGCGAACAGCGCGTCGGCGCCCCGGGCCAGGCAGGAGAGGCCGGTCAGTTCGGCGGCCGGGTGGCGGGCCAGCAGCCGGCCGAGCGCGCCGCGGACCAGTCGGACGGTCGGCCCGGTGAGGTCCAGGTGGCCGGTCACCGCGATCACCGTCATGAGGTCCTCCCGGCTCGGCTCCCCGGATGCTACCGGGCCGGCCGCTGGCGTGCGGGGCACAGCGCGGGATTCCCACCCCGTGGTGGCGGCCCGGTCGGGTCACGGCGGTGGCCCGGTGGCGGTCAGGCCGGTGCGCTCGGCCAGCACCCCGGCCTGGAACCGGCTGTCGGCCTGCAGGCTCTCCAGGATCTCCGCGATGTGGCGGCGGCAGGTGCGCAGCGAGACGCCCAGCCGTCGGGCGATCACCTCGTCCTTGGCGCCCTCCGCCAGCATCCGCACCACGGCGCGGTGGACCCCGCTCCCGGGCTGTCCCCGGCCGCCTGCCGGGCGGCGGGTGTGGCACGGGGTGGCGATGGCCCAGAGCAGGTCCAGCGCCTGGCAGAGGTGGGCCACCGCGCCGGGGTCGCGGAGCAGCACGGTGCTCGGGCTGCCGTCCGGTTCGCGGCGGGCGAGGAAGGCGGCGCTGCGGTCGATCACCGTGGCGGGCTCCGGGAGTTCGGGCAGCGCCCGGTAGTCGGCGCCGGCCGCGATCAGCCGGCTGATCCGCGCCCGCTGCGGCCCGGGGGCGGCGGGCACGGCCCGGCAGAGGGTGCGCAGCCGGGCGCCCCGGGCCAGTGCGGCGAGCCCGGGGCCGTCCGGTCCGTCCGGTCCGTCCGGGCCGGGGACGCCGCGCGCGGTGGGCGGCAGGCCGCCGGGGGAGACGGTGAACAGCTCCTCCCGGCAGTGTGCGGCCTCCTCGGCGAAGACGGCCGCGGCGATCACCGGGTCGGTCAGCAGTTCGACCGGATCGCGTCGGGTGCCGCCCTGCCGGGCGGAGCGGTAGCGGGGCATCAGCGCGCCGAATTCCTCGCGGATCGCGCGCACCTGCTCGGCCGCCCGGGCGATCCCCTCCTCCAGCGGCGCCGTCACCCCGGCGGCGGCCAGCTCGGGGCTCATCGGGACGAGTTGCTCGGGCAGTTGCGGCACCGGGCGGAGCAGCCGCAGCCGCAGCAGCAGCTCGCAGGCCCGGTCGAACTGCTCCCGGTCCAGGTCGGGGGCCTCCCGGTCGGGCCGGGAGCGGTCGAGCCGGCCGTGGGCCAGCGCGAGGTCGAAGAGCCGGACGGCGGCGGGATCGAGCCGCGGTACGGGATCGGGAGCCGTGGTGTCCGGCAAGGAAGTACCCCCGGTCATGGTTCGCTGCACGTTGGGGACATGCAGGTTGCTGCCAGATCCGCGCGCTGGACGGTCGAGGGAGCGCTCGGGAAACTGTCAAATGCTCTGATCCGCAATGGATCTGACAGTTCGTCACAGCAGTGGATCGTAGGCCTGACCCGGCTCGTGGGGGGAGCGGGGGCCTGCGCCGAACATGCCACAGGGCGATGTGCCCGGCCAGGGGGCCGGTCGAGCGACCGCAGCATTCCGGACATCCCGACCGGCCGGTCGGCCGGGCCGGGCCGCCGGACACCCGGCCGCCGAAGGCCCGGGACGACCGGAACGACCACGCCCCGCCACGCCCGCCGCCCGGCCGAACCGCGACACGCGGACGGCCCCCGACCCCGTGAAGGCCGCCCGTATGCCCTCTGCCCAGATCCTGGCACCCGACCCCGCCGAGCGGCTCGCCGTCCGGTCCGCTCTCTTCGACCGGCTGCGGCTCGCCGCCGGCGACCGGTTGGTGGTGGCGCTCGACCGCGGCCGGGCGACCGAGGCCGCCTGGCTGGCGGCCACCGCCCGGGCCGGCGGGGTCGCGGTCCGGATGGTGGCCGGTGACGCCGGGAGCCAGGTGCGGACCGGGCGGCTGGTGCTCGGGGCGCTGGCGGAGCTGCGGGGCGGGCAGGGGCCGGCGCGCGAGGCGGTGTTCTTCCTCTGCGCCGAGCTGCTGGACCACGCGGTACTGCGGCTGCCGGCCTCCCTGGCGGCGGTCCAACTGCCGCTGCCCGACTGGGAGGAGCCGGCCGTGCGGGCCGCCCGGCTGGCTGAGCTGTGCGCCACCGCCGCCGCCGCGTCGGCGGTCCGGGTGGGCACCGGCGACGGTGCCGAACTGGTGCTGCGGCCCGCCGCCGGCCGGCCGCCCCGGGTCGAGGACGGTCCGGCCGAGCCCGGCCGGGTCCAGCAGCTGCCCGGTGGCCATCTGCACTGGCCGGTCGGCGCGGCCGACGGGGAGTTCCACGCGGACGGGCTGATCCGGATCAACCGGCCCACCCGGCTGGGTGGTTCGCTGCACGAGCGGCCGGTATCGGTGGAGCTGACGGACGGCCGGGTCAGCAAGGTGCGGTGCGCCGACCCGGTGCTGCTCGGCCTGCTGGAGCGGGCCGTCACCGTGCACCGCCTGGACCGGCTGGCGGCCGTGCGCTGCCGCCCGGTCGGTGGCCCGCCCCAGGTCACGCTGCGGCTCGTGGTCGACCCGGAGCACCCGTACTCGACGGCCTCGGCCGGTCTGCGTATCACCCTGGGCGCGTCCGCGTCCTGGACACCGGAACCCCAGCACCGGGAGGCACCGTGAGCGCACCGACCGTCCGAACGGCAGCGGCCCTGGTCCCCAGCCGCTACCTGCTGATCGGCGACCGGGCCTACCGCGAGCCCGGCGGCGGCGAGGTCTGGTTCGGCTACGCGACCCGCACCGCCACGCTGATCCGGCTGGACCGGGCGAGCGCCGAGGCGCTGCGCTCCGGCGACCCGGCCGCGCTGGCCGGGCTCGGCCCCGAGGAGCGCGCCCGGCTCGCCGGACTGCACGCCCTGGTCGACCGCGGCGAGGACGAACTCGCCCACGTCACCGACGGGTTGCGGCAGGGGTCGGCGCGCGGCACGACCAGGTCGGTCACCATCATGCCGACCGCCTACTGCAACATGGCGTGCAGCTACTGCGGCCAGGAGCACGTCAAGGCGGCGCACGACCGGGAGCGCTCCGAGCGCACCGCGCGCCGGGTGGAGGCGATGCTGGCGGACCCTTCGGTGGAGGCGGTCTCGGTCACCTGGTTCGGCGGCGAGCCGCTGCTCGCCCTGCGGGTGATCCGCGAGCTGAGCGCCCGGTTCACCGCGGCCGCCGCCCGGCACGGCACCCGCTACACCGCCCGGATGGCCACCAACGGCAGCCTGCTCACCGTCCGCACGCTGGCCTCGCTGCACCGGGACTGCGGGCTGGAGGAGATGGAGCTGACCATCGACGGGCCGGAGGAGGTGCACGACCGGCGCCGGATCACCCGCAACGGCCGGGGCAGCTTCCGGCGCACCGTCGCGGTGCTCGCCGAGACCCTGGCCGAGGGGCTGGCACCCGGCCTGCGGGTGGGCATCCGGGTCAACGTCGACCGCGCCAACGAGGACAGCGTCACCGCCCTGCTGAACGATCTGGCCTGCCTGGGCCTGGCGCACCCCCAGGTGACCCTGCACCTGATCGCGGTGCACTCCTGGGGCAACGACGTCTCCGAGGTGGAACTCGCCGCCCGCGCCTACGCCGCGCGCGAGGCCGAGTGGCTGCGGACGGCCGAGGCACTCGGACTGCACTTCGCCCCGCTGCCGGTCGCGACGGTGCGCACCACCTGCACCGCCACCACCCGCTCCGGCGAGATCATCGACCCCGGCGGCCGGGTCTACTCCTGCTCCGAGCACCCGCTGGTGCCCGGCGCGGGCGCCGCCGGCGTGGTCGCCGAGGTGGCCGACCTGGCGGGCTCGGCCAGACGGCCGGCCGGCGCCTTCGACGACTGGTACGACCAGGTGGGCGGCGGTGACGCGCAGTGCTCCCGCTGCCCGATCCTGCCGGTCTGCGGCGGCTCCTGCCCCAAGCTCTGGCGCGAGGGCCACCTGCCGTGCCCGAGCGTGAAGTTCAACTGGGCCGAGCGGTTGGACCTGGCGGTGCGGCGACGCGGCTTCACGCCGTCGACCCAGGAGCGGCCGCGGTGAGCGGCGCCGCACCGGCGGCCCGCCGGACCATCCGCTTCGCGCACACCTCGGTGGGTGAGAGCTGCGACCCCGCCGAACTGGCCGCCCCGGCCCCGGTCAGCCGGGCCTGGGCCTGGGGCGGCGCCACCGGACGCGGCGTCCGGGTCTGCATCGTGGACAGCGGGGTCACCGCCGACCACCCGCAGATCGGCTCCGGCGTACGGCAGTTGGCCGCCGCCCGGGCACCGGCCGGGCCGGCCGGCGAGGGCCCCCGGGCCTGGTCGATCACCGAGGACACCGGCGGCGACGTGGCCGGCCACGGCACCGCCTGCGCCGGGATCGTCCGCTCGCTGGCCCCGGACTGCGAACTCACCAGCGTCCGGGTGCTGGGCGGCAACCTGCAGGGCAACGGCGACGCGCTGCTGACCGCGCTGGAGTGGGCGGTGGCCGAGCGCTTCGCGCTGATCAACGTCAGCCTCTCCACCCGCCGGGAGCACTTCAAGGAGCGCCTGCACGACCTGGCGGACGAGGCCTGGTTCGCGGGCGTGACGCTGATCTCCGCCGCGCACAACAGCCCGGTGGACAGCTACCCCTGGCGCTTCCCGTCGGTGATCTCGGTCGGCGCGCACGCGGTCGCCGACCCCGAGCGGGTGGAGTCCAACCCGCGCCCGCCGGTGGACTTCTTCGCCCTCGGCGTCGACGTCCCCGCGCCCTGGCTCGGCGGCGCCACCCGCCGGGTCTCCGGCAACAGCTTCGCCGCCCCGCACATCACCGGCCTGTGCGCGCGCATCCTTCAGCGCCACCCGGGCTTTCGCACCCCGCAGTTGAGGCACGTCCTGGCGGCCACCGCCGACAACATCGCCCCGAGGAGACCGGAGTGACCTCCGACCAGCTCGACGAGATCCTGCGCTCCACCGTGCGGCTGGCCCGGCTGTCCTTCGCGGCCGCGGCCGCCTCGGTGTTCGTCCGCGACGAGGAGCACGGCACCCTGGTCTTCGAGGCCTCCTCGGGCGTCGGCGAGGACCGGCTGGTCGGCATCGCCATCCCCGGCGACCACGGCATCGCCGGCTGGGTGGCCAACACCGGCGAGCCGATGGTGGTGCGCGGGGCGGCCGAGGACGCCCGCTTCGACAAGGGCTTCGCCGAGAGCACCGGGCTGGTGCCCGACGTCATCCTGGCCGTCCCGATGGAGCACCGGGGGGAGATCCTCGGTGTCCTGGAGGTGCTCGACCCCGAGGTCGAGGGGATCGGCGACCTGGACGCGATGGACCTGCTCACCGAGCTCGCCAACCAGAGCGCCGCGGTCCTCGCGCTCAGCCTGGCCGAGCGGCGCCGCCCGCCGGCCGGGCCCGAGGAGGACCCGCTGGCCAGGATCGCGGCGGCCGCCCGGCAGGCCGGCGGGGCCCGCGGCGAAGCCGTCCAGGCCCTGCTGGCGGCCGTCGCCGACCTGCTGCGGACCGACCGGTAGCCGGGGGGTGGTGGCGGTGCACCTGGCGGAACTCCTCACCCTCGGCGCCCGGCCGGCCGCCGGGCTGCTGCTCGCGCTCACCGACCGCTGCCCGCTGGCCTGCGCGCACTGCTCCACCGACTCCACGATGGACTCCGCCCAGTCGCCCGGCGACCCGTTCCGGCGGCTGGTCGGCAGCTTCGAGCCCGACCGCCGGCCCGAGCTGATCCTGATGTCCGGCGGCGAGCCGTTGCTGCGCCCCTCCCTGGTCGACGAGTTGGCCGCCTCGGCGGCGAAGTCGGGGGCCCGCTCGGCGCTGCTGTCCGGGATGTTCTTCGCGCGCGGCGGCGGCCTGCCGCCGGCCGTCCGGCGGGCCGTCACCGGCCTCGACCACTTCGCGGCCAGCCTGGACGCCCAGCACGAGCGCGAGGTGGGCCGGGCCCGGGTGTTCGCCGCGCTCGACGCCGTCCTCGCGCTGGTCCCCGCCGCCAGCCTGCACATCACCGCGCTGCCCGGCCCCGGCGGCCGCTCGTACCTGGACGCCCTGGTGGCCGAGGTCCGGCGGCGCTACGGCGCGCGGCTGCCGATGCTGGTCAGCGCCGTGCAGCCGACCGGGCGCGCCATGGCCCTGCTGCCGGTCCGTGCGCCGGCGCAGGACGGCGGCGGGCCCTGCGAGTTCGCGCACTGGCCGCTGGTCGACCAGGACGGCACCGTGTACGCCTGCACCCGGCAGAGCCTGCTGCGCGGCGGCGGCCCGGCCCACCTGGTCCTCGGCCACGCCGCCCGGGACTCCTGGCGGACCATCAGTGACCGCGCGCTGGGCGACCCGCTGCTGCGCTCGGTACGGACCATCGGCCCGGTCGCCACCCGGGAGCGCCACGGACCGGCGGACGGCTGCACCCCGGACGCCTGCCGCAGCTGTCTGGGGCTGACCGCCGCCACCGCCGCCGGCGCCGCCGAGCGGCTGGCCGACCCCGCCGGGCGGCGGATGGAGCGCGCCGTGCTGGCCCTGACCGCCGCCCGCTCGCCGCGCCGCCTCGCGCTCGCCCGCGGGGCGCTCCCCGGCTACGCCGAGCTGGTCGAACTGGGGTGGGCCGGATGAGGCTCGACCAGGTGCTGACGCTGCGCCGCACCCCGGGCGCCAGCGTGCTGCTGTACCTGACCGACCGCTGCCCGGTCGGCTGCGCGCACTGCTCGGTCTCCGCCCGCCCGGACAGCCCCGGGCCGGTGGACCTGGCCCTGCTCGGCGAACTGCTGGCGGGGCTGGTGGCCCGGCCGGGCCTGCGGGCGGTGGCCGTCTCGGGAGGTGAACCCTTCGCCGAGCGGCGGGCGTTGACGCTGGCGGTGGACCAACTGCACGCGGCCGGGCTGACCGTGGTGCTCTTCACGGCCGGTCACTGGGCCGGCCCCCGGACCCCGGCCTGGATCGCCGGCCTGCTCCGCAAGGCCGGCACGGTCTTCCTCGGCGTGGACGGCTACCACCTGGCCCGGCTCGGCCGGGAGCGGCTGCGCCGCGCGGTCCGCGCGGTGGCCGAGGCCGGCGGCCACCCGGTGCTCCAGGTGATCGACCAGCCCGGGCGCCTGGACTTCGCCCGTAGCCTGCTGGCCGAGGAGTTCGGGGCCGACTGGTCCGTCCGGGCCGAGCTGTATCCCACCGCCCCGCTGGCCGCCGGCCGGGGCGCCGGGCTGTTCCCGCCCCCCGCGCCGCGGCCGGCGGCCGGGTTCGGCCCCTGCCTGCCGGCCCGGGCCCCGACCGTGCGCTACGACGGCACCGTCACCGGCTGCTGCAACGAGACCGTCATCACCGGCGGCGGCCCCGCCGCGCTCCGGCGCCGGGTCACCGACGCGGCCGGGCTCGGCGCGGCGCTGGACGGCTACGCCCGGAGCCCGCTGCTGCGGATCCTCGCCACCACCGGCCCCGGCCCGCTGGCCGCGCTGCCCGGCTTCGGCGCGCTGGCCACCGGGGAGCACGCCGGGGTGTGCGAGGCCTGCTGGTCGGCCCACCGCGCGGCCGAGGCGGACCCGACGGCCGCGGCCGTCCTCGACCTGCTGGTCCCCGCCGAGGAGGTGACGCGATGTCGCCCGAGCACCTGACCCCGCTGCCGGCCGGCCGGCGGCTGCGGCTGCTGCTGGACCGGCTCGCGCCCGGGCTGGCCGCGGTGGCGGCCGGGCTCTGGCACGGCGACGGCTGGTGCGGGCCGCCCGGCGTCGAGCGGTACCGGGCCTGGCTGCGCACCAGCCACCAGGTGGTCCGGGCCACCACCCCGCTGCTGGCCGAGGCCGTCACCGAGTGCCTGCGCCGCGAGGACCGGCTCTCGGCCGAGCTCGCCCCGTACTTCGCCGTCCAGCTGACCGAGGAGCACGGCCACGACCGCTGGCTGCTCGCCGACTACGCGGCCACCGGCGCCGACCCGGCCGAGTTGCTCGCCGCCCAACCCGCCCCGGCCGTCGCCCGGTTCGCCGGGGCGCCCGGCTACTGGATCCGGCACGTCCACCCGCTCGCGCTGCTCGGCCACATCGCCCTGCTGGAGTGGTACCCGCCGCCGGCCGGGACCGCCGACCGGCTGGCCGCCCGGACCGGC
Source organism: Kitasatospora sp. NPDC049258 (assembly GCF_040678895.1). Classification (NCBI taxonomy): domain Bacteria; kingdom Bacillati; phylum Actinomycetota; class Actinomycetes; order Kitasatosporales; family Streptomycetaceae; genus Kitasatospora; species Kitasatospora sp. NPDC049258. The sequence goes on along the minus strand of NZ_JBFAQT010000007.1, from coordinate 179,746 downwards.
CTGCCCGCCGCCGCGTTCCGCACCCTCACCGCACACGCCGCCCTGGACACCGGGCACGGCGACGCGCTGCTCACCTTCCTGGACGCCCGCCGGCTCACCCATCCGCAGCACCGGCTGCTGCTCACCGCCGCCGCCACCAGCGCGGGCGGCCTCGCCGACGTCCTCGCCCCGCTGCTCCGGCCCGCCGGCCGGCGCCCCCACCCCACGGAGGAACCATGGCCGACCCGCACCGGCTGACCGAGCTCGGCTTCGACCTCGACTACGCGAGCGACGAGCAACTGGCCGTCCTCGACGCGCTGACCGACGAGGAGATCCAGCTGCTGCTGGACGTCAAGCGGCGGCTGGACGAGGCCGGCGCCGACGTCGAGGGCCACGGGATCGAGGGGGGTGCCCTGCTGTGGTGAGCCCCGACCCCGCCCCGCCGCCGCCCGGGCTCGGCCCGCTGCCCGACCCCGCCCCGCCGCCGCCCGGGCCGGCGTCGTCGCCCGACCCGGGCTGCCCCGGCTGCGGCACCGCCAACCCGCCGGTGGCCAGGTTCTGCATGGCCTGCGGCAGCCCGGTCGGCCGCCCGGCCCAGGCCGCACCGAGCGGCCTGCGCTTCGTCACCGTCGCCTTCTGCGACATCTCCGGCTCGACCCGGCTGGCCACCAGCCTCAGCCCCGAGCGCTGGCACCAGGTGCTGGAACGGTACTTCGGGACGCTGCGCGGCGCGGTCGAGGCCTGTGGCGGCCGGGTGGAGAAGTTCATCGGCGACGCCGTGGTCGGGGTCTTCGGCGCCGACCGCCCGGCCGACGACGACGCCCTGCGGGCGGTGCGCGCCGCGCACCGGGCGCTGCGCGGGCTCGCCGAGGAGGACGACGGCACGATCGCCCTGTCGGCCCGGTTCGGCATCGCCTCCGGCCAGGTGGTGCTGGCCGACCGGGACTCGTCGTTCGCCATCGGGGCGGTGATGAACCGGGCCGCCCGGCTGCAGGCCGCCGCACCGCCGGACGGCGCGCTGGTCGACGTCCGCACCTGGCTGCTGGTCCGCGACCAGGTCCGCTGCACCGCCGTCGAACCCGTCCTGGCCAAGGGCTTCGACACCGCCCTGCAGGCCTGGACGGTCGAACCGGGCGCCCGCCCCGCCGCCGCGCCGCCGCCGTTCGTCAACCAGCGCCCGCTGCTGGCCGGGCTGACCGGGCAGCTGGCGGCCGCCCTCGCCCGCCCGGGCCGCACGGTGCTGGCCGTGGACGGCGAGGTGGGCAGCGGGAAGACCGCGCTGCTGGGGCAGCTGGCCCGCTCGGAGCCGGCCGGCCGGGCCCGGGTGATCCGGCTGGAGTGCGCCCGCGACGACCGGGCGCACGGCCGGGCCCGGCTGCTGCGGCTGGAGGCCGAGCTGGCACCGCCCGCGCCGCCCGGGGCGGGCGGCGTGATCGCCCCGTCCACCGCCGAGCTGAGCTGGCGGATCGGCCGCCTGCTGGCCCGGTCGAGCTCCCGGCAGCCGGTGCTGGTCCTGGTGGACAACGTCCAGTGGGCGCCCGAGGAACTGTTCGCGCTGATCGACGACCTGCCGGCCGGCTGCGGCCCGGTGGTGTTCGTGCTGGCCGGGCGGGAACTGCCGGACGGGAGTGGCCCACGGCCCGCCGCCTTCTCGGTGCCCGCGCTGTCGGCCGAGCACAGCCACCGGCTGCTCGCCCTGCTGCGCCCGGCCCCGGCCGGCGGCGACCTGGAACTGCACTACGAGGCGGGCGCCGCCGCGCTGGTGGCGCGCAGCGGCGGCAATCCGCTCTTCCTGGAGCAGCTGGCCGCGCTGGCCGCCGACGGGATCGAGGACCTGGTCGCGCCCTCGGCCAGCGCGGCGCTCGGGGCCCGGATCGAGCGGCTCGGCCGCCCGGCCCGCCGGGTGCTCGGCTGCATCGGTGCCTGGGGCACCGCCGTGGACACCCGGGAGCTGACCGCCACCGCCGGCCTGGAGCCATCCGAACTCGCCGACGCACTGGCCGAGTTGGAGGGGCGCGGGCTGGCGACGGGCCGGGCCGGCGAGGACGGACGGCTGCGCTTCGAGTGCCGGGGGCCGGCCCAGGTGGCGTACGCGCACCTGCCGTTGGGCGACCGGGCCGAGCTGCACACCGCGGTGGCCGGCCGGCTGCGGCGGCAGGCGGCGCACACCCCGGGCGTGCTGGAGCAGGCCGCCGTGCACGCCGAGCAGGCCCTTCGCTGCCTTCGGGAGTTGGCTCCCGGCTCGGTGGCCGAAGCCGCCGCGAGCGCCGTGGCCGCGGGCTGCCTGGTCGCGGCGGCGCGCCGCGCGGTCGGCCGCTCCGACGTCCGGCGGGCGGTGGAACTGGCATCGAGGGCGGGCGAGTTGGCGCTCGGCCCGGCCGAGGTGGACGAGGCCCTGGTGCTGGAGGCGGCGGCCATCGAGAGCTACGCGCTGGCGGCCTGCGGGCGGACCGCCGAGGCGCTGGAGCTGATCGACCGGACGGCCGCGCGCTGGCCGGCGGCGGCCAACCCGGCGGCGGCCTTCCAGCTCCGGGCCAACGAGCTGGCGCTGCGCCCGGCCGGCGAGCAGGCGGTCCGGGCCGCCCGCCGGCTGGCCGAGCAGGCCGGGGACGAGGCCTCCCGGGCCCGGCTGCTGCTGCTCGAAGGGCTCGGCGCGATCGCCGCCGGCGACTACCGGCAGGGCGAGCGGCTGCTGACCGGTGCGTACGGCGGGGTGCGCGCGGCCGACGCGGGCCTCGGCACCGCCGAGATCCACGCCAACCTCGCGCTCTGCCTGGCCTTCGGGGACAGCCCGGTCCGGGACGCGCTGGAGCGCTGCGAGGCGCTGCGCCGCGACACCGACCGGGCGCCGGTGCTGCACGCCCTGGTCGGCTGCTCGGCCGCGCTGCTGCACGCCTTCGGCGGGGCGAGCGACCGGGCCGGGGCGCTGCTGGAGCAGGCCCGGGAGGTGTTCGAAGGGGTCGGCCACTGGGCCGCCCTGGCCGGGCTGTACCAGTTCCGCAGCGCGGTGCACGAGTGGTCCGGGGACCTGGCCGGGGCCGCGCACTGGCAGCGGGTGGCCGCCGGGTGCTTCACCGCGGCGGGCGCCGACGCGGCCGCGGCCCGCTGCCTGGCCTCGGGCTGGCTGCTGGACCAGCACGGGCCCGCCCCGTCCGGCGGCCCGCCGCCGCCCGGAGCGGGCTGGGAGGCCAGGCTGCTGCACCACCAGGTGGCCGCGGTACGGCTGGCGGCCCGGGGCGACCCCGGCGCGCGCGAGCAGCTCGGCCGGGCGCTGGCGGTGCTCGACCCGGTCCGCGGCGCGGGCGCGCTGCTGCTGCCGCTGAGCGCCGCGCTGCGGATCGCCCGCTCCACGACCGGCTGCGCCGACCTCGCGGAGCGGGCCGAACGGGCCCTGGCAGCCGCCCGGGAAGCCAAGCGGACGAGCCCCGCGCCGGGCGTGGCCCGGTGACGGGAATGGCATCGAAGTCTGCTCGACAATTCTCCGAGGGTTGATTCCGCCTGCCCTTTTTCGGGGTATTCGAAGGAATGCCGAAATATTGTCGCGGCTGTTGACTCCGACCTGCCCGGTGAGAACAATTCGAAAAGGCCGCAGCAGCGTGCCCGAGGTACCGTCGAACACCCCTGGGAGGGCTCATGTCCAACGAATTCGAGAAGAACGAGGCCGAGGAGCTGGCCGCCGCCGCCCGCGAGGCCGAGCTCGCCGAGGCCGACGTCGAGGGCCACGCCGCTGACGTCGAGGACGAGGCCGGCTTCACCAACATCAACTTCGGCTGCTCGGCCAACTGAGTTCCGGCCGACCGTTGACCCCTCCTTGCCGACGGTCGATCCGGTGCCGCCGGCAAGGTGCGGGCCGCCGCCCGCAGCAGAATTCTCCGAAGAATTGTCAGCACGCGGGCCGCCGGATATTCCGCGGCGGGGTGGGGAGGGCCGGATGACCGATCGGACCGCCCCCGCCGTACCCCGCTACCGGGCCGCCCCGGTGGCCGTCCTGCGCATTCCGGCGCTGCCGGCCGATTCTTACGCCGCGCTCCTCGCGGCCTGCCCGGCCGGCGATCCGCACTGGCCCGCCACCCACCGGGCGCTGCTCGCCGAGCTCTGGCGGCGCCCGCTGCCGGCCGCCGCCGTCGAGTACGCGGCCCCCGACCTGGCCCGCGCGCTGGCCGCCCGAGGCGCACCGGCCGACCACCGGACCGCCCTCGCCCTGGACCGCTGCCTCAACCGGCTGAGCACCCGCCCCACCCCGTTCGGCCTGGCCGCCGCCGTGGCCACCGCCACCTTCGAGCGCCACGCCCGCCTGCACCTGGCCGGCCAGCCCCGGCCGGTGGCCCGCCCCGCCGCCGCACCCGCCCGCGCGGACCTCGCCGACCCGGCCGCCGTCGTGGTCTCCGACCTGGTGCACACCCTCGACGGTCACCCCTGGCGGGAACCCGCCGGCCGCGGCGCCGCCCACTGGCTGCGCGGCAGCGCGCCGGTCCTGGCGGTGCTCCGGGCCGCCGCCCGTCCCGTCCCGCCGGCCGACCTGCTGGCCGAACTCGACCAGCGGTACCCCGGCGACCCGGAGGCCGTCCGCCGGCTGGTCCGCGAGCTGCGCCGGCTCGGCTACCTGCGCCCGGCCGGACCGCCCGACCCGGCGCCCGCACCGCTGCGGGAGCTGTGCGCGGCGCTGAACACCCCGGCGGGGCCCACCGAAGCCCTCGACCGGCTGCGCACCGCGCTGCGCGCCGACCCCCGCCCCGCCCTGCACCTGGACGCGGTCGCCCGCCCGGCGGCGCCGCTCGCGCTCGACCGGGCGGTCGCCCGGTACGCCGAGCAGGCCGCCGGGGTGCTCGCCCTGATCGGCCGCGGCAGCCGCTACCCCGGCTACCTGGCCCGGGCGGCCGCGGCCTTCACCGAGCACTACGGCGCGCACGCCCGGGTGCCGGCCCTCGCCGCCGTGCACACCCTCACCGACCTGCGGGCCCTGGACGGCGACGGGCCGGCCCCCTTCGGCGAACGCGACGAGCTGCTCGCCGCCCTGGTGGCCGAAGCGCTGGCGCACCGCTCGCCGGTCCGCGAACTCGACGACGGCCTGCTCGCCCGGCTCACCCCCGAGCGGCCGATCGACCTGGCGCGCCCGCTGCTGCCCGGGGCCGACATCTGCCTGCGGATCGGCCACGGCCCGGACGGCCGGGTGCGGGCCGCGCTCGGCGGCCCGGGCGCCGTCCCCGCCGGGGTGGCCTACGGGCGGCTGACCGACCTGCTGGACGACGCCGCCCGGGGCGCCCTGAGGGAGGCCTTCGCCGAAGAGGAGGCGGCCGCCCCGGGCCACCGCTTCGTCGAGCTCGGCTACCGGCCCGAGCAGGCCGCCGCGGCCGATGTGACGGCCCGTGAACTCTGGCGCGGCCGGCAGCTCCCGGTCGACCTGGCACCGGCCGGTGCGGCGGCGCCCGCGCTGCCCCTCGCCGAGGTGCTGGTCGGCGTCCGGGACGGCCGCTTCGAGCTGCGCGAGGCCGGCAGCGGCGGGCTGCTGCACCTCACCCAGGCCTCCGGGCTGGACCTACGGCTGGCGCCACCGGTCTGCCGGTTCCTGCTGGACGCCTCCGCCAACCAGTTCCGCCACCCCGCCCCGTTCGACTGGGGGGCGGCGGGCCGGGGCCCGTTCCAGCCCCGCCTGGAGCGGGCCGGCCTGGTGCTCTCGCCGGCCCGCTGGCAGGCCGGGCACGCCGAACTCGGCGACTGCTCGGCCGAGCGGGTCCGGGCCTGGGCCGACCACTGGCTGGCCCCCCGCCACCTCCACCTGGTCCGCGCCGGGCGGCAGTTGCTGCTCGACCTGGACAGCGCTGTCTCGCTCGCCCACCTGCGGCAGGCGCTCGGCCGGGCCGGCGAGGGCCGGCTGCTGCTCCAGGAGGCCGTCCCGGCCCCCGGCGGCGAGCCGGTCACCGGGGCCGACGGCGGGCGCCATGTGCTCGAAGCCGTGGTGCCGGTCACCCTGGCGACCCCGCACCCGGCCGAGCCGGCCGTGACCCCGCACTCCGCCGGGCCCCCCGCCGGAACCCGGCCGCCCGCCGGGACCGGGCCGCCGGCCGCCGCCCGCCGGCCCGGGCACCCCTCCGCCGACTGGATCTCGCTCCACCTCTACCTGCGCGGGCCCTGGCAGGACGCCCTGCTGGCCGAGCTGACGCCCCGCCTGCCGGCCGCCGAGCTGTTCTTCGTCCGCTACGCCGATCCGCTGGAGCACCTGCGGATCAGGGTCCGCCGCCGCCCGGGGCGGCTGGAGCAACTGCTCGACCGGGCCCACGCGTGCGCGGGCCGGCTGCCGGTGCACGAGGTGGTGGTGCGCGACTACCGCCCGGAGAGCGACCGCTACGGCGGGCCGGAACTCCTCACCGCAGCCGAGCGGTTGTTCTGCGCCGACTCGGCGGCCGTGGCCCAGCTGCTCACCGGTCCGCACCGGGCCGAGCTGCCCAGGGCCGTGCTGGCCGCACTCACCCTCGACCGGCTCGCCGCCCTGCTGGAGCCCGATCCGGCCGAGCGCCGGCTGCTGGCGGCCGGATCGGCCGACTCCCGGGCGGGCTCCCGGGAGCACCGCCGGCACGGCCGCGAGCTGTGGCGGCTGCGGGCCGCCGGCGGCGGGCCGGCGGAGGCCCTCACCGCCCACTGGGCCGAGCCCGCCGCGGACTACCGACGCCTGCTCGCCCTGCACCGGCCGGGCCCCGAAGGCGCGGACCGCCGCCGGTACGCCCTGGCCTCGCTGCTCCACCTGCACGCCAACCGGCTGGGCCTGGACCGGGCCGGCGAGCGCACCGCCCTCGGCCTGTGGCGCCGGCTGCTGGACCGCTCGGCCGCCACGATCACGCCCACGCCCACCGCCACGTCCACCGCCACGATCACCCCCACCGGCCCGCCCGTACCCGGCCCGCCCGTACCCGGCCCGCCCGCAGCTGGCCCGTCCGCAGCCGGTCCGCCCGTACCCGGCCCGCCGGCACCCAGCCCGTCAGCACCCGCGAAGGAGGCCGCACAGTGACAGCACCGGCACCGAACTGGCTCGGACACCTCTCCGACGAGGAACGCGTCCTGCAGGACGAGGCCGCCGCCGTCGAGCGGGCCCGCGGGCTGCTGGCCCGGCCCACCGACGAGGACCCCGAGCCCCTGTTCGTCGCGGCCAACCTGATCGCCCTGGTGCACTTCCGGCTGGGCGAGCTGGAGCAGGCCCGGGCGCTGTGCCGGGCGGAGACCGCCCACGGCCGCCGCCGGGCGTCCGGCGGATCCCCCGCCAAGCTGGCCGCGCTCGCCCTCCAGCCCCAGGTCAACCTGGTCCGGATCGAGGGGTACGCCGGTGACCTCGACCGGGCGCTGGCCGCCCTGGCCGCCCTGGAGCGGATCGCCGACGGCCTGCCGGCCCGGACCGCGGACCTCGACTGGTGGCCCCAGGACCTCGCCGCCGACCCGGCGCTGGCCCGCCGGATCCGCGCGCTGGCCCGCAACGTCCGGGTCAGCGACACCTGCAAGATCCTGTACCGGCGGGCCCGCGCCGACCTGCTGGCGCCCGCCGCCGCCCGGTTCACCGCCCGCTGGCCCGCCTTGGCGGCGCAGGGCATCCAGCACGCCGCCGAGACGCCCTGGCTGCTCGGTACCGAGGAGGCCGAGCCCCCGGGCCCGGCCGCGCTCACCGACCCCGACCCGATGGCGCGCCGGCTGGCCGTGGTGCGCACCCTGCACCTGACCGCGCACGCGGCCGAGCGCGGGGAGCGGCAGCGCGTGGTCGACCTCGCCGGCCCGCTGGTCGAGGCGGTCGGCAGCCTGCCGGGCCCGTGGGCCTCCCCGCTGACCGTGCCGCGCTGGTGGGCCGTCCTCGGGGCCGCGCTGCAACGCGCCGACCGGGAGCGGCAGGGCCGGATCCTGCTGCGCGCCGCCCTCGCCGAGGCCCGCGGCGACGCGCCGCTGGTGCGCGGGGTCCTGCTGCGGCTCGGCGAACCGGCACCGCCCCGACCCTCGGCCCCGGCCGGCCTCGACAAGGTCACCCGGCAGCTGCACGCCGCGCTGGCCCCCCAGCGCAGCCGGGCGGGGGTGTGAGGATGGCCGGCAGCCTGGCCCGGCTGGTCGGCCACGCCGACCGGCTCGCCGAGCACTGGGAGGCCGAGCCGTTCGTGGCCCGCGCCCTGGGTTCGTTCTCCGACGTCTTCGACGCCCGCACCGCCGAGCGTCTGATCCACACCACCGGCCTGCCGCTGCCCTCGGTCCGGCTCTTCCTGGCCGGCGAGGAACTGCCCGCCGCCCGGGTCGGCCGCGGCCGGGAGCGGACGGCCGGACGGCGCGAGGCGCTGGTGGACGGCCGCGCGGTGGAGCGCGAGGTCGCGGCCGGCGCCACCCTGGTGCTGGAGGAGCTGCAGACCTACTGCCCGCAGGTGGCCTCGTTCTGCCGGGAGTTGACGGCCGAGACCGGCTTCGCCACGTACTGCGCCGCCTTCCTCACCCCGGCCGGCTCGCGTGGGGTCGCCCCGCACTACGACACCGCCGGCGTGCTGGTGCGCCAGGTGCACGGGTCCAAGCGCTGGCGGGTGTCCCGGCCGGCCGAGCGCTGGCCGGTCCGTGAGTGGTCGCCCGGGCGGCCCGGCCCCGAGCCGGAGCAGCTCCTGGACGTGGTGCTGCGGGCCGGGGAGTGCCTCTACATCCCGCGCGGCTTCGTCCACGTCGGCGACGCCACCGAGGAGGCCTCGGTGCACCTGTCGGTGGCGCTGCGCCCGGTCACCTGGGCCTCGGTGCTCCGCCCGCAGGTGGAACGGGCGCTGGCCGCCGAGGAGTTGCGCGAGTGCCTGCCGTTCGGCTTCCACCGGCTCGAACCGGTGGAGTTCGAGCGGCTGCTGGCGGCCAGGGCGGCGGCGCTCACCGACCGGCTGGCGGCCGAACTGGCCGCGGCCGAGGCCAAGGAGACCGCCGCCCGGCTCCGGCCGGACCACGCCGAGCCGGCCGCCGCCACCGGCGGCGGATCACTGCTGCGCGCGCTCACCCACTCGCCGGCCCGGCCGGCGCCGCACCGCCCACGGGAGGCGAGATGACCGACACCGTGCCCGCCGAGGCACCGCCGCAGCCGGCCACCGGACTGCGCGGCAACCGCAACTGGCACCGGCTCTGGCTGGGCCAGGCGGTCTCCGTGGTCGGTGACTTCGTCTTCGACACCACCGTGCTGCTCTGGGTCGGCACGGTGCTCGCCAAGGGCCAGAGCTGGGCGCCCGCGGCGGTCAGCGGCGTGCTGATGGCGGCCGCCGTGCCCACCCTGCTGGTCGGGCCGGTCGCCGGGGTGTTCGTGGACCGCTGGGACCGGCGGCGGCTGATGCTGGCCACCGACGCGCTGCGGGCGGTGGTGATCCTGGCCCTGCTGGCGGTGCCGCTCGCGGGCGAGCGGCTGCCGGTCTGGCTCGCCCTCACCCTGGTGTACCTCGCCGTCGCGGTGTGCGCGGGCGCCGGACAGTTCTTCAACCCGGCCCGGCTGGCGGTGATCGGTGCGGCGATCCCGAAGGCCGACCGCACCCGCGCGTTCAGCCTGACCTCCGCCACCGGCAGTGCGGCGGGCATCCTCGGACCGCCGCTGGCGGCGCCGCTGCTGTTCGCCGCCGGGGTGCAGTGGGCGCTGGTCGCCAACGCGCTCTCGTTCGTGCTCTCCTTCCTGCTGATCAGGTCGCTGGTGCTGGCGCCGGTGGAGCGGCCCGCCGGCCGGGGCCCGTCCACCTTCCGGGCCGACTTCCGCGAGGGCATCAGCTTCTTCGTGCACAACCGCGTCCTGATGGCGCTGCTCGGCTCGGTCTGCGTCTACACCCTGGGCGTCGGGGCGCTCAACGTGCTGGACGTCTTCTTCGTCACCGACAACCTGCACGTGGCCGCCTCCTGGCTGGGCACCCTGGGCGCCGGCTTCGCGGTCGGCACCCTGCTCGGCGGCCTGCTGGCGGGCGTGGTCTCCGGCCGGCTGAGCGACCACCGGATCTACTGGCTCTGCCTGGTGCTCACCGGGGCCGGCGTGCTGGTCTACTCCCGGCTCACCGCGCTGCCGCTCGCCGTGGTGGTGCTCGCCCTGATCGGCCTGCCGGTCGGCGCGGTCAACGTGGTGATCGGCCCGCTGCTGCTGGGCGTCACCCCGCAGCACCTGCTGGGCCGGGTGGTCACCGTGATCGGGCCGGTGCAGCAACTGGCCGCGATCTCCACCATGGCGCTGGCCGGCTTCCTGGCCAGCACCGCGCTGCGCGGACTGGACGCCAGCGTCGCGGGGGTGCATTTCGGCCGGATCGACACCCTGCTCGCGGCGGGCGGTCTGTGCATGGTCGCCGGCGGTCTCTGGGCGGCCCGCCGGCTGCGGCCGGCCGATCCGACCGACCCGGCGGGACCGGACGAAGCGGTGGCAGGGGCCGCGGCGGCGGGCTGATCCGGCGGGCGGCGCGGGAGGATCTCTTTGCGAACAGATGGGGGAATCTTGCGAACCGTCAGACCCGCCGGTAGTCGCTCGTTCACCGAATGTCCGTGCACGCGCCACCGTGCGCTGGGAAGGTCTCGGCCATGGATATCCCTCGCATGGGCGTGCCCGAGAAGCTCGCCGACCGCATGAGCATGGCCGAGCAGCACGAGTACCTGCGCAGCACGCTGTCCCGCCGCAAGCTGCTGCGCTCCAGCGCCGTGACGGTCGGTGCGCTGGCCGTCGGCGGTGCGCTGGGCTCCGGCACCGCGTACGCCGACCCGGCCGCGCCGGCCCGCGGTGTCACCGACGGGATCGACGGCTCGCTGGTCGCGCCGATCGGCCGTCACCTCGCCTTCGGCGCCGAGCCGGACAGCCAGATCCGGATCTCCTGGCAGGTGCCGGCCCCGGTGAAGAAGCCCTTCCTGCGCTACGGGAAGCACCCGTGGGACCTCAGCCACAAGGTCGAGGCCGAGGTCCGGGCGCTGCACACGCCGGCCCTCTCGCCGACCGGGCAGCCGGTCGACCAGTACTACCTGCACGTCAAGCTGGACCACCTGCAGGCCGACACCACCTACTACTACGGCGTCGGCCACCAGGGCTTCGACCCGGCCTCGCACCAGGCGATCTCCACCCTGAGCACCTTCCGCACCGCCCCCGAGCGCTCCTGGCGCTGGGGCCGCCCGTTCGCGCCGTTCACCTTCACCGCCTTCGGCGACCAGGGTGTCAGCGCCCACGCGGCCGGCAACGACCACATCATCCTGGCCCAGAAGCCGGCCTTCCACCTGCACGCCGGCGACATCTGCTACGCCGACCCGGCCGGTTCCGGCCAGGACTCGGACAAGTCGGTCTACGACGCCACCACCTGGGACCGCTTCCTGGCCCAGACCGAGACGGTCTCCTCGAAGATCCCGTGGATGGTCTCCTACGGCAACCACGACATGGAGGCCTGGTACTCGCACAACGGGTACGGCGGCGAGTCCACCCGCTTCTTCCTCCCGGAGAACGGCCCGGACCCGCGCACCGCCCCCGGCGTCTACTCCTTCAAGTACGGCAACGTCGGCGTCATCTCGCTGGACGCCAACGACGTCTCGTACGAGATCCCGGCCAACCTCGGCATCACCGCGGGCAAGCAGACCAGGTGGCTGGACCGCAAGCTGCACGAGCTGCGCGAGGACGACACGGTCGACTTCGTGGTCGTCTTCTTCCACCACTGCGCCTTCTCCACCACCCACCAGCACGCCTCCGAGGGCGGCGTGCGAGAGGCCTGGGTGCCGCTGTTCGAGAAGTACCGGGTGGACCTGGTGATCAACGGTCACAACCACGTCTACGAGCGGACCGACGCGATCCTCGGCAACAAGGTCTCCAAGGCGGTGCCCAGCGGCGCCACCGTCGAGCCCGCCAAGGACGGCGTGGTCTACGTGACGGCGGGCGCGGCCGGCCGCAGCCTGTACTCCTTCGACGCCCCCGACACCTACGAGGGCCACGAGAACCGGGTCGACTCGGTGCTCACGTACCACTTCGCCAAGGGCGGCACCAAGGTGCCCGAGACGGTCGAGTGGTCCCGGGTCCGCTACACCGGCTACTCCTTCATCAAGGTGGACGTCGCCCCGGCCCACCCCGGCCGCACCGCCACCATGAAGGTCACCGCCCTCGCGGAGGACGGCACCCAGGTCGACCACTACACCATCGCCCGCAAGGCGGGGGAGTGCTGGGGCCGCTGACCCCGGGCCACCGGCCCGGCCGGCCGACCCGAGGCCCGCGCCCCTCCGCCAGGGGGCGCGGGCCTCGCGGCGTCCGCGTCCCCTGACGGGGCTGCTGCGGTCCTTTCGCGAGGCGTCAGGCCAGGGCCGCCAGCTGCTCGGCCAGGGTGTCGCTGTTCTGGAAGGTGAGCCCCATCAGGGCGACGTGCTTCCAGCGCAGGGTGCCGTCGCCGTCCAGGATGAAGACCGACCGGCGCAGCCCGAGCCCGGGCACGGCGATGCCGAAGGCGGCGGCCACCGCACGGTCGGTGTCGGCCAGCAGCGGGAAGGCCAGCCGGTGCTTGCGGGCGAACGCCTCGTGGCTGTCCAGCCCCTGCGGGCTGATGCCCCAGACGGTGGCGCCCAGCCCCTTGAAGCGGTCCAGGTCGGAGGTGTACGAGCAGAGCTGCTTGGTGCACACGGCGGTGTCGTCGCCGGGGTAGAACACCAGCACCAGCGGCGAGCCCTTGGCCTCGCTCAGCCGGTACTCGCGGCGCTCGACGGTGTCCCCGGCGAGCAGCAGCCCGGGCAGGGTGAACTCGGGTACGGCGGAACCGATCTCGGGCTGCTTGGCCATCTGGCGTCCTTCGCGGTGGGCGGTCGGGGGCTGTCCCCGCGCGATGCTACCCGCCCGTAGCCCCCGCGGAAGAGGGACCGCCGACCGGAGGAGGTCTGGACCAGTGCCCGGACGGGCGGCGACACTGCTGCCGTGACCGACCTGCCTGCCCTCCGACCGCCCAGAAGCCAGGTGCCGCTGCACAACCTGGAGGTGCCGGCGCCCGGGGTGCTGCCCTTCGCGCTGGGCTCCTTCGACACCATCGGGCCGCTGTCCCGGGCGGCCTTTCCGCACCGGCACTCCTTCTACGAGATCGTCTACGTCACCCAGGGCCGCGGCTCGCACATGCTCGACCTGGTCGAGTGGCCGCTCGACCCGCCGCACCTGTGCGTGGTCCTGCCCGGCCAGGTGCACCACTGGGCGCGGGCCTCCGGGCTGGGCGGCTGGGTGCTGCTGTTCAACGAGGACTTCCTGCTCAAGCACCCCGAGGACCTCGGGCTGCTGCGGCTGCTGGCCGGCCGCCCCTGGCTGCGCCCGGACCGCGCCGAGGGGCGGGCGCTGACCGGCCTGCTCGGTGAGATGCTGCGCGAGCACCAGGCCGGCGCGGCCGGCTATCCGGGCGTGCTGCAGGCCTATCTGCATGTGCTGCTGGTCCGGGCGATGCGGGCCTCCACCCCGGGAGCGCCGGGCCCGGTGCCGCCGAGGGCGGCGGAGCTGGCCGCCCGGTTCGGCCGGCTGATCACCCATCCGGGCCGGGCGGACCGTTCGGTCGGCTCCTTCGCCCGGGAGCTCGGGGTCTCCACCGGCCGGCTGCACGAGCTGGTCAAGGAGGCCACCGGGCGCACGCCGGCCCTGCTGATCCGGCAGCAGCAGACCCTGGAGGCCAAACGGCTGCTGGTGGCGACGGAGTTGAGCATCCGCCAGGTCGCCGCGGAGGCGGGCTTCACCGACCCGTCGTACTTCTGCCGCTTCTTCCGTCGCGAAGTGGGCCTGAGCCCGGGGGAATTCCGGGCCGGGGCCGGAGGAAATCACCACGATCCCGGGATCCGGTCCATCGACGGCTGCCCGGCCGGGCCCGTAGCTTCGTAGCCGCAACCCCCACCGCGCCACCCTGCCGGGCCCCACCGTGGCACCCCACATGTCATGTACTCGGCAGGGTGGTCCCCATGCCACCACGGCAAGGAGAGCCGACCATGAACCCCTTCCACGAGCCCCTGGGCGAGCGCAGGTTGAGCCGGAAGTCGCTGCTCAAGGCCGCCGTGCTGGCGGGTGCCACGCCCCTGCTGATCGGCGGCGGCGCCGCGCTCGCCCGGGACGGCGGGGACGGCCCGCCGGCCCTCACCCCCAGCTGCGACGACGGCGACCACCCCACCGTGGAGCAGACCGAGGGTCCGTACTTCAAGCCCAACTCACCGCTGCGCACCTCGCTGGTGACCGCGAACACCCCCGGCACCCGGCTCACCGTCACCGGCTACGTCTTCGGGCGGGCCTGCCGGCCGATCGCCGGCGTGTTGCTGGACTTCTGGCAGGCGGACGTCAACGGCGCCTACGACAACACCGGATTCGCCTTCCGTGGCCACCAGTTCACCGATGCGCAGGGCGCGTTCAGCCTGACCACCATCGTGCCGGGGCTCTATCCGGGCCGCACCCGGCACATTCACGTCAAGGCCCAGGCCCCGGGGCGGCCGGTGCTCACCACCCAGCTGTACTTCCCGGGTGAGCCGCGCAACAGCACGGACACCATCTTCGACCCGGCGCTGCTGATGAACGTCCGGCAGAACGGCCCGGCCGAGGAGGGCAGCTTCGACTTCGTGCTGGACATCGCCCAGAGTCCGTCGCCGACGCCGCCGTCCACCCCGTCGCCGTCCCCCGCGTCGCCCTCCCCCTCGCCCAGCGGCCCCGCCGGTGGGAGCTGGCGGGCAGGCACCGCGTACCGGCCGGGCGACCAGGTCACCTACGGCGGGGCCGCCTACCGATGCCTGCAGGGACACACCGCGGCGGTCGGCTGGGAGCCGCCGAACGTCCCGGCGCTGTGGCAGCGGCTCTGACCCCGTCCGGCCCGGCCCCGCGCAGTCGTCCGGCCGACCCGAAGCCTGCGGGGGCCCCGGGTCGGCCGGGCCCGTCGCCGGGCTACTGGCGGTAGGTGGCCAGGAAGCGCCCGATCCGGCTGATCGCCGTCTCCAGGTCGTCGGCGCGGGGGAGGGTGACGAACCGGAAGTGGTCCGGGCGGGGCCAGTTGAAACCGGTGCCCTGGACGATGTGGATCTTCTCGCGGAGCAGCAGGTCCAGCACGAACCGCTCGTCGTCGACGATCCGGTGCACCGCCGGGTCGAGCTTGGCGAAGGCGTACAGGGCGCCCTTGGGCTTGACGCAGCTGACGCCGGGCAGGTCGTTGAGGGCCCGCCAGGTGACGTCGCGCTGCTCGGTGAGCCGGCCGTTCGGCAGGGTCAGGTCGTGGATCGACTGGTGGCCGCCGAGCGCCGCCTGGACGGCGTACTGGGCCGGTACGTTGGGGCACAGCCGCATGCCCGCCAGCATGGTGAGCCCCTCCAGGTAGTCCCTGGCGTGCTGCTTGGGCCCGGACACCACCAGCCAGCCGCTGCGGAAGCCGGCCACCCGGTAGGCCTTGGACAGGCCGTTGAAGGTCAGCGTCACCACGTCGTCGGCGAGCGCCGCCAGGCAGTGGTGCTCGACCCCGTCGTAGAGGATCTTGTCGTAGATCTCGTCGGCCAGCACCATCAGGCCGTGCCGGCGGGCCAGTTCGAGGATGCCCTCCAGGAGCTCCTTCGGGTAGACCGCCCCGGTCGGGTTGTTGGGGTTGAT
Source organism: Kitasatospora sp. NPDC049258 (assembly GCF_040678895.1). NCBI lineage: Bacteria > Bacillati > Actinomycetota > Actinomycetes > Kitasatosporales > Streptomycetaceae > Kitasatospora > Kitasatospora sp. NPDC049258. The sequence continues at coordinate 164,226 of NZ_JBFAQT010000007.1, read as the reverse complement.
GACCACGATGGCCTTGGTGCGGTGGTTGATCTTCGAGGCGATGTCGTCGAGGTCCGGGTACCACTCGGCCTCCTCGTCGCACAGGTAGTGCACCGCCTTGCCGCCGGCCAGCCGCACCACGGCCGTCCAGAGCGGGAAGTCCGGTGCGGGGACGAGGACTTCGTCACCGTCGTCGACCAGTGCCTGGACCGCCATCTGGATCAGCTCGGAGGCGCCGTTGCCGAGGTAGACGTCGTCCACCGTCACCCCGGCGACACCGCGCTGCTGGTAGTACTGCACCACCGCGCGCCGGGCCGGCAGGATGCCGCGCGAGTCGCTGTAGCCGTGGGCGCCCCGCAGGTTGCGGATGATGTCCTGGACGATCTCCTCGGGCGCCTCGAAGCCGAACGGCGCCGGGTTGCCGGTGTTCAGCCGCAGCACCGAGTGCCCGGCCTCCTCCAGTGCGTTCGCCTGGTCGACCACCGGGCCACGGATCTCGTAGCACACGTCCTTCAGCTTGCTGGACTGGCGAAACTCCATCAGCGGCCTCCCGAACCGTCACCGCGCCACACCGGCGGATGCTTTGTTCTACCAAGTAAGCACTTGGAAAGTCCAACCTATTGGCTATGCTGATCCACATGTCACGCCGAAGCTACGACCAGTACTGCGCCGTCGCCCGCGCCCTGGATGCCGTGGGCGAGCGCTGGAGTCTCCTGATCGTCCGCGAGCTGCTCGGCGGCCCGCGCCGCTACACCGACCTGCACGCCGACCTGCCCGGCGTCTCCACCGACATCCTGGCCGCCCGCCTCAAGCAGCTGGAGGGCGAGGGCCTGGCGGTGCGGCGCAAGCTGGAGCGGCCCGCCAACGCGACGGTCTACCAGCTCACCGAGCGCGGGCTGGCGCTGCGCCAGGTGGTCGAGTCACTCGCCGCCTGGGGCCTGCCGGAGCTCGGCGAGCGGCGGCCGACCGACGCCGTCCGCGAGCACTGGTTCACCGCGGAGCCGGCCGGCTCCGCGTGAGCGGGGCCGCCGCGCGGACCGACCCGGCCAGCTCAGCGGTCAGGGCGGCGTGCGTGGTGCCCATGTCCGGCGCGGGGTCGGTGCGCAGGGCGCCCGAGTGGGCCCAGTACGCCGCCATGTGCGGATTGGGCCGGGTCAGGCGGGTGACCAGGGCCCGGCGGAAGGCGGGGGAGTCGGCGGTGCGCTCGGCGCGGGCGTGCGCGGCGACGAAGCAGTCCAGCGCGTCCGGGGCGCCGCGGCGCGCCAACGCGTAGGCCTCGCCCAGCCCTTCGTAGAGCAGCTGGGCGTCGTCGCAGCCGCCGCCGTCGGCCGTGCGGATCGCCGCGGCGGCCCCGCGATCGGTGGCCACCGCGTGCAGCCGGGCGTACGCCAGCGCCTGGGCCGGAGTCGGCGACCCGGGCAGCTCCGGCACCGCCGCGTCGACGATCGCCGCGACCAGCCGGGGCGGCAGCCGCAGCGGCAGCACCCGGCGCCAGAACGCGGCCAGGGCGTCGGTGTCCGGCGGCGTGCGCAGCGCGTCACCGACCAGGTCGAGCGCGCCCGGCTGCTCGGCGACGGCTTCCAGCGCGGCCTGCCGCCAGCGCAGGTCGGTCAGCTGCCGTTCCACCTCGGCCCGGTGCGCGGCCAGCGCCGCTCCCGCCTCGGCGTCCCCGCGCAGCACCTCGGCGACGGCGGGCAGTGCCACCCCCAGCGCCCGCAGCCGCCGCACCGTCCGAAGCCGCTCCAGCGCCGCCGCGTCGTACCGCCGGTGGCCGCCCGGGCTGCGGCCGGCCTCCGGCAGCAGCCCCGAGTCGGAGTAGAAGCGCACCGTCTTCACGCTCACCCCGGCCGCCTCGGCCAGCTCACCGATGCCGTAGCCGCGGCTGCCGCCGTCCTGGTCCGCCATAGCCGCACCCCCATGTCGACCGTCCCGGCCAGCCTAACGACTCCCGCCGCCTGCCACCGCGCCGCCCTGGTGCCCCGCTGTCCTGGTTCCTTGGTGCCTTGGCATCCGCCGCTACCGACCGGTAGGCCGCTTGCCGGTGCGGCCGGGTGTGCGCGTAGCATCGACGGGCCATGGAGAAGAACTACGCCACCGCCACCGTGTACCGCAGCTACGTCGCCGTCGGGGACTCCTTCACCGAGGGCATGTGCGACGAACTGCTCCCCGACGGCCACTTCCGGGGCTGGGCCGACCGGGTCGCCGACGCGCTCGCCGCGGAGCGGGCCGGTGAGGAGTTCCGCTACGCCAACCTCGCCGTCCGGGGCAAGCTGATCGGCCAGATCTGTGCCGACCAGATCGGCCCGGCCGCCGCGATGGGGGCCGAGCTGGTCACCCTGGCCGGCGGGCTGAACGACGTGCTGCGGCCCGGCTGCGACATCGCCGAGGTCGAGCGGCAGCTCGGCCGGGCCGCCCGCGAACTGCTCGCCGGCGGCGGCACCGTGGTGCTCTTCACCAGCACCGACCCGGCGCGCCGGCTGGCCGGCGGGGCCCGGCTGCTCCCGGCGATCCTGCGGATGAAGGCCTTCGTCGAGTCGGTCGCGGCCGAGCACCCGGGCCGGGTCGCGGTGGTCGACCTGTTCTCCGCGCCCTGCTTCGACGACCGCCGGCTCTGGGACGAGGACCGCCTCCACCTCTCCCCGGAGGGCCACCGCCGCGTCGCCACCGCCGTCCTGGAGGCACTCGGCCGCCCCGCCGACCACGACTGGCGGGCCCCGCTGCCCCCGGCCGCCCCGCGCGGCCGCACCGAGAAGCTGCGCACCGACCTGCGCTGGCTCCGGCTGCACCTCGGCCCGTGGATCGGCCGCCGCCTGACCGGCCGGTCCTCCGGCGACGGCCGCCCGCCCAAGCGCGCCGAACTCCTCCCCTACCGGGCGCGGTAGCCGGACCGTCCCGGCAGCCCCCGGCCGGCACCTCGGAGCCGGCCGCTCAGACGATCGGCGGCCGGCCGGCCCTGGTCAGGCGCCACACCGTCCGCCAGGCCACCCGGTTGCGTGCCGCCATCCGGCAGTAGGGCCCGTGGCGGGGCGGATCCGTCGCGGGGCGGCGCGCCTGGACGTCCGCCGCGTACCAGCCGATCCGGCCGGGCCCCAGAGGTGCCATGAGAGCCACACGCCTTCGTGGAACAGGGTCCGTGCCGGCCAGCGCCTCGGCGTCGCCCGGGACACCCAGGCTCTCCGGCAACGGGACCGCCGGTCCCCGGCGGCACGTGGTCCGGCTCGCACCCGTTGCCGACGATCACGGCCCGGCGGCCGACCACGCGCCGGGATTTCAACGACTCCAGGGCCAGGCTCAGTTCGACACGGCAGGGGCCCGACCCGACGCTACGTCCGGGCGGGGTGATCGGGCGGGTGTCGTGGGTCGGGCGTGTCAGGCGGCCCACGGCGGGGCGATCACGGTGCCGTCCGGCAGGGTGGCGGTGAGGCCGGTGCTGGTGGTGACCCAGAGGGTGGCCGGCCGGTCGGTGGTGGCGATGCTCAGTCGGGTGCCGGCCGGGGCGATGGCGGTGTCGCCGGGAGCGAGGGTGATCCGCTCGCCGTCGAGCGAGACGATCGGGCTGCCGGCGAGGATGTGGAACAGCTCCTCCTTGGAGACGGTGTGTTCCAGGCCGACCGATCCGGCTGGCAACTCCAGGCGCCAGGCGCTGAGTTCGGTGCTGCCGGTGGCGGTGGCGGCGTACGAGAGGAAGCGGGCGCCGTGGAGCTCGTGGACGGTCGGTTCGGTGGATCGGACGACGGGCATGGTGGCTCCTCGCGATGGACAATGGTCAAGCTACTTGTCTATATCGTCAAGCAGCTTGACCAATATGTCAACCGCCCTGGCAGACTTCAGCCATGGACCGCACCGTCGCCCTCAGCCTCCCGCCGCTGCTCCTCGGCCTCGCCGCCGACCTCGTGCGCAGCATCGACGAGGGCGTGCGGGCCCGCGGCTTCGAGGACCTGCGGCCCGCGCACGGCTACGCCTTCGCCCGGCTGGCCCCGGCCGGGGCCGGGGTCGGCGAGCTGGCCGAGCACCTGGGCGTGACCAAGCAGGCGGCCAGCCAGATGGTGGAGGAGCTGGTCCGCAAGGGGTACGTCGAGCGGCAGCCGCACCCGGACGACGCCCGGGCCCGGCTGATCGTGCTCACCGAACGGGGCTGGGCCTGTACCCGGGCGGCCGAGCAGGCCGCCGCCGACGCGGTCCGCCCCTGGGCGGCGGTGCTCGGCGAGGACCGCCTGCGCGAGCTGCGGGACGACCTGCTGCGCCTGGCGCCGTCCGGGCGGCTGCGGCCGATCTGGTAGTGCGGCGGGCCCGGCGGGTCAGCCGCGGCTGAAGCCGGAGCGGAACAGCGGCAGCACCGCGGCGTCGCCGAAGACCTCCAGGCCCTCCTGGCCGCGCCGGTTCCAGAGCCACAGCAGCAGGTCGGAGGCGGTGCCCCGGACGGCGACCGCGCCCTTGCCGTGCTCCGCGGCCACCTGCCAGCCGCCGCCCGCCGGGCGGACCGTCCACTCGCCCTCGCCGTCGGTGGTGTGCAGGTGCACGCCGGCCTCGGGCAGCCCGCCGGGCAGGTCCTCGCGCTGGAACAGGGTCAGGAACTCCTCGATGCCGTCCACCGCCAGGGCCCGGCCCACGGGTTCGGTCCGGCCGGCCGCCAGCAGGGCGTCCTGGCAGTGCACGGCCGCCTCCTGGGCCATCCGGCGCTGGATGAAGCCGGCGTCCCGGCGGGCCGACCAGCTCCAGCGCGGCTCGGCCGGGTCCAGCCGCTCCAGCGCGGCGGCGAGGCGCTCCAACTCCTCGCCGTACCAGGCCGCGAGCTCACCGTCGACGGGGCGCCCGGGCTCCGCGTACCCCTCCGGGCCGGTCAGCTCGCCGTCGGCGATCCGGCGCCAGAAGCCGAACACCTCGCCGGTGTGGAAGAGCAGGTCGGCGACGGTCCAGCCCGGGCAGGTCGGCACCGGCCGGTCGAGCGGGCCGGCGGCCGCGGCGGCCAGCCGGGCGCCCTCGGAGCGGAGGGCGGACACATGGTCGGATCGGTTCATGGGCCCGACCGTAGACCGGCGACGGGGGCCCGGGCGAGCGGAATTCGGCGGCCGGTCCGGCCCGGCCCGGCAGGGCCCCGCGGCCCGCGGCCCACCCGCCACGCCGCCCGACCGGCGCCGGGCGGGCCCGATTCCGACCCCGCACCTGCCAGAATGCGGGGCGAACAGAACGCAGGGCGAATCCCGCGAGGGACCTCCCGCAAGGGGACTCAGGAGAAGGTGACCGGCTTCGTGACCATGCCAGTCGAACGCAAGATCGCCGAAGAGCTGGGCGTCCGCGAGGGGCAGGTGAAGGCGGCCGTCGACCTGCTCGACGGCGGCTCGACCGTCCCCTTCATCGCCCGCTACCGCAAGGAGGCGACCGGGGCACTGGACGACGCCCAGCTGCGCACCCTGGAGGAGCGGCTGCGCTACCTCCGCGAGCTGGAGGAGCGCCGGAGCGCCGTCCTGGAGTCGATCGAGGCCCAGGGCAAGTTGGACGACACCCTGCGCGCCCAGATCCTGGCCGCCGACTCCAAGGCCCGGCTGGAGGACATCTACCTCCCGTTCAAGCCCAAGCGCCGCACCAAGGCCCAGATCGCCCGCGAGGCCGGTCTGGAGCCGCTCGCCGACACCCTGCTCGCCGACCCGACCAGGGATCCGCAGGCGCTCGCCGCCGACTACCTGAACGAGTCGGTCGCCGACACCGCCGCCGCCCTCGACGGCGCCCGCTCCATCCTGGTCGAGCGGTTCGGCGAGGACGCCGACCTGGTCGGCTCGCTGCGCGAGCGGATGTGGACCAGGGGCCGGCTGGTCGCCAAGGTCCGCGAGGGCAAGGAGCAGGACGGCGCCAAGTTCGCCGACTACTTCGACTTCGCCGAGCCGTACACCAGGCTCCCCTCGCACCGCATCCTGGCGATGCTGCGCGGCGAGAAGGAGGAGGTCCTCGACCTGGAGCTGTCGCCCTTCGACGCCGAGGACGGCGACCTGCCCGGCGAGAGCGACTACGAGCAGCGGATCGCCGCCCGGTTCGCCGTCGCCGACCGCGGCCGCCCCGCCGACAAGTGGCTGACCGACACCGTGCGGTGGGCCTGGCGGACCAGGATCCTGGTCCGGCTCGGCATCGACCTGCGGACCCGGCTGCGCCAGGAGGCCGAGGACGAGGCGGTCCGGGTCTTCGCCGCCAACCTGCGGGACCTGCTGCTGGCCGCCCCGGCCGGCACCCGGTCCACCATGGGTCTGGACCCGGGCTTCCGCACCGGCGTCAAGGTCGCCATCGTGGACGCCACCGGAAAGGTGGTCGCGCACGACACGATCTACCCGCACCAGCCGGCCAACAAGTGGGACGCGTCCATCGCCACGCTGGCCGCCCTCGCCAAGAAGCACCAGGTCGACCTGGTCGCGATCGGCAACGGCACCGCCTCCCGCGAGACCGACAAGCTGGCCACCGACCTGATCGCCCGGCACCCCGAGCTGAGCCTCACCAAGGTCATGGTCTCCGAGGCCGGCGCCTCCGTGTACTCCGCCTCGGCGTTCGCCTCCCAGGAGCTGCCCGGCCTGGACGTCTCCATCCGCGGCGCGGTCTCCATCGCCCGCCGCCTCCAGGACCCGCTGGCCGAACTGGTCAAGATCGACCCCAAGTCGATCGGCGTCGGCCAGTACCAGCACGACCTCAGCGAGCTGAAGCTCTCCCGCTCGCTGGACGCCGTGGTCGAGGACTGCGTCAACGCCGTCGGCGTCGACGTCAACACCGCCTCCGCCCCGCTGCTCACCCGGGTCTCCGGCATCACCGGCACGCTCGCCGACAACATCGTGGCGCACCGCGACGCCAACGGGCCGTTCCGCACCCGCAAGGCGCTCAAGGACGTGGCCCGGCTGGGCCCCAAGGCCTTCGAGCAGTGCGCCGGCTTCCTGCGGATCCCCGGCGGCGACGACCCGCTGGACGCCTCCGCGGTGCACCCCGAGGCCTACCCGGTGATCCGCCGGATCCTCGGCGCCACCGGCGGCGACCTGCGCTCGCTGATCGGCAACAGCACCGCGCTGCGCGCGCTGCGCCCGTCCGACTTCGCCGACGACACCTTCGGCGTGCCGACCGTCACCGACATCCTCGGCGAGCTCGACAAGCCCGGGCGCGACCCGCGCCCCGCCTTCCAGACCGCGGTCTTCAAGGAGGGCGTCGACAAGATCGGCGACCTCGAGGTGGGCATGGTGCTGGAGGGCGTGGTCACCAACGTGGCGGCCTTCGGCGCCTTCGTCGACGTCGGTGTGCACCAGGACGGTCTGGTGCACGTCTCCGCGCTGTCCAAGAACTTCGTCAAGGACCCGCGCGAGGTGGTCAAGCCGGGCGACATCGTCAAGGTCCGGGTCACCACGGTCGACGTGCCGCGCAAGCGGATCGGGCTGACCCTGCGGCTCGACGACGAGGTCACCCGGCCCGGCGCCGGCGGTGGTGAGGGCGGCGGCAACCGCCGCGACCGGGGTGAGCGTGGCGACCGTGGCGGCGACCGCGGCCCGCGCCCGCCGCGCCAGGACCGCCGCGCCGGCGGCAACCAGCCCCCGGCCGCCAACAGCGCCATGGCGGACGCCCTGCGCCGCGCCGGCCTGACCAAGTAGCACCCACCGCCCGGGCGGCGCGAGGGGCCCTGACCGCATCGGCGGTGGTCGGGGCCCCTCGGCGGGTCCGGGCTCGGTCCGCGGGCGCTCCCGGGCCCGCAGGCCCGCGGGCCGCGCGGTCAGAGCGCCAGGGTGCGGGACTCGACCGCGAGGTCGACCAGTTCGCCCCACCACGGCTCCCGCCCGTGCACCAGCAGCCGGCCGGCCTCGGCCGGCGGCACGGCGCGGACCTCCACCACCTGCTCGCCGTCGTCCGGGTTGGTCGGGGAGGAGTCCACCTCGACCTCGGCCCAGCCCCACAGCCAGGCCTTCTCCGGGTGCGGCTGCCAGGGGCGGTAGGGCTCGGGGGTGTCGGTCACCGCCCGGTGCGCGCCGATCCACACCGGCGGCCCGACCAGCCGGGCACCGGCCTCCTCGCGCAACTCGCGGACCAGGCAGGACTCGATGCTCTCGGCCGCCTCGCGGGTGCCGCCCGGCAGGAACCAGTGGCCCCGGACGTCCCGGCACAGCACCACGCCGCCGTCCGCGAACCCCACCAGGTGGATGTTGGTGATCAGTTGATCGGGCGGCAGCTCCACCGAGAACTGCGCGTCGATCCCGCCCCAGGCCCAGCGCTGCGGCGCGTGCAGATGCGGGAACCGGGCCGCCAGGTCCGCGAGTTCCCCTGCTCTGTCGGTTGTGTCCGTCATTGACTGATCGTAATCCTCACCTGCCCCGATGGAGTGCGGAAACGGTCCTCCGGATGTCGGATGGCGGGTGCCCCGGGTCCGCCACGCCCGGCGCGGGCTCACCACGCGGCCTCCTGGTAGTCCTTGAGGAAGACGCCCGAGACCGGGGCGCCCGCCTCGCCGCGCACGATCGGGTCGTAGACCCGGGCCGCGCCGTCCACCACGTCCAGCGGGGTGCGAAAGCCCCGGTCGGCGATCCGGGACTTCTTGGGCGCCGGGTTCTCGTCGGTGATCCACCCGGTGTCCACAGCGCACATGTGCACGCCCTGCCCGGCCAGTTGCGCCGCGCTGGTGCGGGTCAGCATGTTGAGCGCGGCCTTGGCCATGTTGGTGTGCGGGTGGCCCGCGGTCTTGTTGCGGACGGCGAACCGGCCCTCCACCGCGGTCACGTTGACGATGTAGCGGGCGGCCTGCGGGGAGGCCAGCAGCAGCGGCAGCAGCCGGTCGCAGAGCAGCGCCGGGGCCAGCGCGTTGACCAGCTGGGTCTCCAGCACCTCGGCCGGGTCGAGGCCACCGAGCGTCGCCGTCCAGGAGTTGGCGGCCGCCGTGTCCGGGAGCAGGCCGGCCTCGTCGGCCAGCGCCAGCACCTCGCCCGAGGGCAGCTCGGGTGCCAGCCCGGTGACCGGCCAGGCGGCGGTCAGGGCGGGCATCGGCCGGAAGCCCGGGGCGTGCTCGACCCGCCCGCCCGGCGGGAGTTCGCCCTGCTCGCCGGCGGCCAGCAGGGCGTACGACTCGGGTGGGCGGCGCAGCGTCTGGGCGGCGTTGTTGACCAGGATGTCCAGCGGCCGGCCGGCCGCGCGCAGCCGCTCGCACAGGCCCAGCACCTGACGGGGGTCGCGCAGGTCGATGCCGACCACGGTGAGGCGCTCCAGCCACAGCTCGCTGCCCTCCGCGGCGCGGAACCGGCGGACGGTGTCGTGCGGGAAGCGGCTGGTGACGATCAGCTCGGCGCCGTCCCGGAGCATCATCAGGGCCAGCTGGAAGCCGATCTTGACCCGGCCGCCGGTGAGCAGCGCCCGGCGGCCGCGCAGGTCGGTGGTCAGGCCGCGGCGAGCGCCGTTGTCGGCCGCGCAGCCGGGGCAGAGCATGTGGTAGAAGCCGTCCACTTGACGGTATGTCGATTTGCAGACGTAGCAGCGGCGGGGGCGGGTCAGCTCGCCGATCGGCGCGGACCGGGCGGGCGGCACCAGCGGGGCGTCCTCCCGGCGGTCGCCCGCGCCGGTCGCGGTGGCGGCGAGCAGGTCCGCGTCGAGCCGGCCGCCGGCATCGCGGGCGGCCTGGCGGCGCTCGCGGCGGCCGTCCCGGACGAACGACCGGGCGAGCTGCTCGGCACGCCGCCGCACCGGGTGGTCGGCCGGCAGCCCGCGCAGCCGTCCGACCATGCCGGTGTAGGCGGCCAGTTCGGCCTCGTCGACCGCGGTGTCCTGCTGCATGGCGCCTCCGTTCGGGATCGGGCGGGCCCCGGCGGACGCGAGATCGGCTGCGGGGCCCACGGACGCGTCCGGTGGGCCGGCCCGTGCCGGGTGCCTCACCCGGACGGCTGCACGGATGCTAACGCCCTGATCGCGGGGCCCGGTACCGGTTAAACCGGGCGCCCGACGCCGGTGCTAGCGTCTGCACGGTGGTGCGCGGGCGACCGACCGGAGGAGCGAGGCAGGCAGTGGCAGTGGTGGAGGCGACGACGCTGGCCGGCATCGCGGCGGTGGCGACCGGGATGGTGCTCACCCCGGGGCCGAACATGATCTACCTGGTGTCCCGTTCGGTGTCCCAGGGCCGGCGGGCCGGGATGATCTCGCTCGGCGGGGTGGCACTGGGCTTCCTGGTCTACCTGCTGGCCGCGACCGCCGGGATCTCGGCGCTGTTCGCGCTGGTGCCGGAGCTCTACCTGGCCCTGCGGGTGGCCGGCGCGGGCTATCTGCTGTGGCTGGCCTGGAAGGCCGTCCGGCCCTCGGCGCGGTCGGTGTTCGCGGCGAAGGAGCTGGCGCCGGACCGGCCCCGCAAGCTGGTCCTGATGGGGTTGGTGACCTGCCTGCTCAACCCCAAGCTGGCGATCCTCTACGTCTCGCTGCTGCCGCAGTTCGTCGACCCTCGGCGCGGGCACGTCGCGCTGCAGAGCCTGCTGCTGGGGCTGACCCAGATCGCGGTCGGCCTGCTCGGCAACGCCTTCTTCGTGGTCACCGCGGGCTCGGTCGCCACCTTCTTCGCCCGCCGCCCGCTCTGGCAGCGGCTGCACCGCTACGCCATGGGCACGGCGCTGGCCGGCTTCGCGGTCAAGATCGCGGTGGACTGACCCGGCCGGCCGTGCCCACCCGGCCGCGCCGTGCCCACCCCGCCCCGGCGCCGGGCCGCCCGGTGGAGCGTGGGGATCCACCGGGCGGGGCCTGTCGATCCGTCAGCCGGTGTAGCCGGCGAAGATCTTGGAGAACTCGTACGGCGACTGCGTGACGTTGGTGCACTTGTAGAGCGGCCCGGTGCAGGCGGCCGCGTCCCGGGTCATCTCCCAGAAGCCCAGCATCCCCAGGTGGTGCTGCTTGGCGAAGGTGACCAGCTGCTGGGCGTCGCCCTGGTTGAAGACGCCGTGGTCGTCGTTCTCGCCCAGCATCGGGGTGACGGCCGTCATCGCCCACAGCTGGGCGTCGGTCCTTGCCGGGTAGAGCGCCTTGAGCTGGTCGTGGGTGCTCTGACCGGCCTGGACGGCGTCGTCGCCGTAGTCGGTGCTCGGGCGGCCGTAGTCCATCGCCATCACATTGACCATGTCCACCGCCACCCCGGCGTCCCGGGCGGAGCGCACCACGGCCACCCCGTCGGCGGTCAGGCCCTCCGGCAGCACCGGCAGGGTGAGCGAGACCTTCAGGCCGGGGTGGGCCTGCTGGAGCTTGGCCAGTGCCGCCGAGCGCCGGTCGTTGGCCGCGGTGTCGACCACGGCCGCGCCCTCGATGTCGAAGTCGACGTACTTCAGGCCGTAGGCCTTCACCACCGCGTCGTACTCGTTGAACAGCGAGTCCACCGTGGTGCAGGCCTGGGCCAGTTCGGTGCCGGACGCGCCGCCGAACGACAGCTTGACGTCACCGCCGCCGGCCCGGATCGCGTCGATCTGGTCCTTGCCCCAGCCGGACTTGGGGTCGTAGGCGTTGAACCAGCTGGCCTTGCAGCCGACCGAGGTGACGAACGCCAGGGTGAAGGACTTGAGGTTGCCGGCTGCCGCCATGTCCTTCAGCACCGGGGTGGGCCAGGCGCCGAGGTCCACGTAGGGCGCGACCGGCAGTGCGCCGGCGGGCGGCGGGGTCTGGGTGGGGCTGCCGGTCGGGGTGGCGGTCGGGGTCGGCGACGGCGTGGGGGTCGGGCTCTGTGTGGCGGTCGGGGTCGGGCTCGGGGTGGAGCCGCCGGGGCCGCCGAGCACCACGTCGTCCGCCAGGTAGGCGCTCAGGCCGTACCAGCCGTGCAGGTAGACCGTGACGCTGGTGGTGGCGGAGCCGGTGGTGAAGCTGGTCGCGAGCTGCTGCCAGCTGCTGCCGCCGGGCGTCCAGACGGCGGGGTCGACCACCCCGTTGCCGGTCGCGCCGAGGTAGATGTACTGGCCCTGGACCCAGGCGCTCAGCGCGTACGTGGTGTTGGGCTTGACCGCCACGGTCTGGCTGCACTGCGCGGTGGAGCTGTTGCTCGGCGTGCCGCGGAGCGCGTGGGTGCCGCCGTGCGCCGGTGAGCCGACCACCGCGCCGGCGCCGTCCGTACAGCTCCAGGGGGTCAGTGCGCCGCTCTCCAGGCCGGGGTTGGCGAGCAGGTTGACGTCGGCGGCGTCCGCGCCGCCGGCGAGGGTGGCCAGGCCGCCGCCGGCCAGGGCGGCGGCGCACAGCAGCGGGACGAGCCTGGACCGCCGGGCGGCGGCGTGGCGGGGGAGTGCGGCACGGGGCATGACGGTGCCTTTCGGGACGGTGCCGGGCGTCCGCGCGGAGTGTGTGGGGGTGCGCGGGCCGACGGCGTGACAGGGGCGAGGATCCTGAACTGCCCTCGTGGCCAAGCGGCGAGGGGTTCGCGGAGCGGGGGTCGAGCGGTGCTGTCCTGAGTAAAAGTGGACTAGACCAAGTGGGCACGTCAAGCGCTCCGCGCGGGCTTACGGCTGCGTTAAGGTCGACGTCCGCGACCGGTCGCCGGGTTCAGCGGGTCGGCTTGACCTGGAGTGCACTCCAAGGGGCAGGCTGGGGCCGACAGCGATGGACGGCCCGAAGGAGCATCAGCGATGCGCACCACCACACTCGGCAGTACCGGACCGCAGGTCGGCGTGGTCGGCCTCGGGTGCATGGGGATGACCTTTGCGTACGACCCGAACGGGCGGGACGACGCCACCTCGGTGGAGGTGATCCGCGGCGCGCTCGACCTCGGGGCCACCCTGATCGACACGGCCGACATCTACGGGCCCTACGACAACGAGGAGTTGGTCGGCAAGGCGCTGGCCGGCGGGTACCGCGAGCGGGCCGTGCTGGCCACCAAGGTCGGCCTGGTGCCCGGCACCGGTGGCGCCCGGGTCGGGAACAACGGCCGCCCCGAGCACGTCCGGCAGGCGATCGACGCCAGCCTGCGCCGCCTGGGCACCGACCACGTCGACCTGTACCAGCTGCACCGGGTCGACCCCGAGGTGCCCGTCGAGGAGACCTGGGGCGCGCTGGCCGAGGCCGTCGCGGCCGGCAAGGCCAAGGCGATCGGCCTCTCCGAGGTGACGGTGGAGCAGATCCGGCGGGCCCAGGCGGTGCACCCGGTGGCCTCGGTGCAGTCCGAGCTCTCGCTGTGGACCAGGGACGCGCTGGCGGAGGTGCTGCCCTACACCGAGCAGCAGGGGATCGGCTTCCTCCCGTTCTCCCCGCTCGGCCGCGGCTTCCTGGCCGGCCGCTTCGGCTCCACCGCCGACCTGCCGGCCGACGACTGGCGCTCCACCCTGCCGCGGTTCCAGGCCGAGGCGCTGGCGGCCAACCAGGCGCTGCTGGGCAAGGTCCGGGAGATCGCGGAGCGGCTCGGCGCCACCCCGGCCCAGGTGTCGCTGGCCTGGGTGCTGGCCCAGGGCCGCTACGTGGTGCCGATCCCCGGCACCAAGACCCCCCGCTACCTGGCCGACAACGCGGCGGCGGCCGGCCTTGCCCTCACCGCCGAGGACCTGGCGGAGCTGGACGCCCTGCCGGCCCCGATCGGCGGGCGGTACTGAGCCACCCGGCGGGCGGGTGCGGAGCCTCCGTGCGGGCCTTGCCGGGCCACCAGGCGGCCCGGGCCTCGCGGCCCGGGCCGTGCGGCTCAGCGGTCCATGATCCAGACCAGGTTGCGCCCGGTCTCCGCCGGAGCGGTGATCTCGGCGTCCCGCACCCGGTCCAGGCGGTAGCCGAGCTTGCGCGGCACCGCCGCGCTGGCGGCGTTGGCCTGGTCGCAGTGGATCTCGACCCGCTCGATCCCGGGCAGTGCGAGGGCGGCCTCGGTGAGCGCGCGGGCCGCCGCGGTGGCCAGGCCCCGCCCGGTGTGGTCGATGTGCACCCAGTAGCCGATCTCCAGTGCGCCGGCGCCGATCCGGCCGTGCAGGCCGAACGCGCCGACCACGCTGCCGGGGTCGGCGTCCAGCCCGACCACGAACATGAAGTCGGTGCCCTCGTCCCAGACCTGCTCGCCGGCCCGGCACATCTCCTGGCTGTGCTGGAGGGTCGGCGCCTCGTCGGCCCACGGCATCCAGGGCCGCAGATGGACCAGGTTGGTGCGCACCGCCGCGTTCAGACCGGGCGCGTCGGCCTCCCGCCGCCGGCGCAGCGAGACGCCGCCGGGCAGCGGGATCAGCTCGGGCGGGCGGCCGTCGGTGATGGCCCGCGGTGCGGAGCAGGGCGCGGGAGCGGGGCCGGGCTCGGGTGTTTCGGCGGTGCGGCTCATGGGCGGATTATCCCCTCGCCCCACCCACCCTGACCAGCGGATTCCCGGAGGGGGTCAGAGCCGCACCAGCACATCGCCGAGCTCCTTGCGGTGCAGGTCCGGCACCCGGGCGTGCTCCGCCGGGTAGCCGACCGGGATCACGTACGCGGCCCGCTCCTCGGCCGGCCGGTCGCAGACCTCGTTGAGGAAGCGCATCGGGCTCGGCGTATGGGTGAGGGTGGCCAGCCCGGCCTGGTGCAGGGTCGCGAGCAGCAGGCCGACGGCGATGCCGACCGATTCCTTGGTGTAGTACGGGCGCGGCGAGTCGGGGCCCTTGTGCACCTCGAAGACCACGATCACCGCCGGGGCGTCCTCCAGGAAGGGCTTGCGCCAGTCGGTGCCGATCGGCGCCAGCGCCGCCAGCCACTCCGCGGAGGCCCGATGGGTGTAGAACTCGCGCTCCTCGGCCTCGGCGGCCTCGCGCAGCCGGCGCTTGCGCTCGGGATCGGTGATCACCACGAAGCGCCAGGGCTGCACATGGGCGCCGCTGGGGGCGGTGGCCGCGACCCGGACCGCCCACTCCACCACCCCGTCCGGGATCGGGCGGGTGGAGTAGTCGCGGACGGTCCGGCGCAGCGCCATCACGTCGTGGAAGGACCTGGCGCGGGCCTCGGCCTCGTGGGCGGGCACCGTCATCGGGCGGAGCTCGACGGTCGGGTGTGCCGTCGGCGATGCACTGTCAACCATGGGGCCCAGCACAGCACATGACGATGCATCACGGGAAGGTCCAGTCCGATCGAACCCGCCCCGACGTCCGGTCCAGTCCAATCGGGGCCCGCTCCGACGTCCGGTCGCGCCCGGTCGGATCAGGCCCGGTCCAGTCGCGCCCGCTCCGATCAGACCTCGTGGACCAGACCGCCTTCGACCGTGAGCCGCCGGTTGACCGTCACCGTCTCCAGCATCCGCCGGTCGTGGGTGACCAGCAGCAGGGTGCCGTTGTACGAGGCGAGCGCCGACTCCAGCTGCTCGATCGCGGGCAGGTCGAGGTGGTTGGTCGGCTCGTCCAGCACCAGCAGGTTGACCCCGCGCCCCTGGAGCAGGGCGAGCGCGGCCCTGGTCCGCTCGCCGGGGGAGAGGGTGGCGGCCGGCCGCAGCACGTGCGCGGCCTTCAGCCCGAACTTGGCCAGCAGGGTGCGGACCTCCTCCGGCGCGGTGTCCGGCACGGCCGCGGCGAACGCCTCCAGCAGCGGCTCGCCGCCCAGGAACAGCCCGCGCGCCTGGTCCACCTCGCCGACCACCACGCCCGAGCCCAGCACGGCGTGGCCGGCGTCCAGCTCGAGCCGGCCGAGCAGCGCGGCCAGCAGGGTCGACTTGCCGGCGCCGTTCGCCCCGGTGATCGCGACCCGGTCGGCCCAGTCGATCTGCAGATCCACCGGGCCGAGCGCGAACTCCCCGCGCCGCACCGTCGCACCCCGCAGGGTGGCCACCACGGAGCCGGAGCGCGGCGCGGTGGCGATCTCCATCCGCAGCTCCCACTCCTTGCGCGGCTCGTCGACCACGTCCAGCCGCTCGATCATGCGCTGGGTCTGCCGGGCCTTGGCGGCCTGCTTCTCGGTCGACTCCTGCCGGTGGGCCCGCCCGATCTTGTCGTTGTCCGGGCCCTTGCGGCGCGCGTTGCGCACGCCGTTCTCCATCCAGCCGCGCTGCATCCGGCCGCGGGCCTCCAGCGAGGCCTTGGTGTCGGCGTAGTCCTCGTACTCCTCGCGCGCGTGCCGGCGGGCGATGTCCCGCTCCTCCAGGTACGCGTCGTAGCCACCGCCGTACACGTTGACCTGCTGCTGGTGCAGGTCCAGCTCGACCACCCGGGTCACCGTGCGGGCCAGGAACTCTCGGTCGTGGCTGATCAGCACGGTGCCGGCGCGCAGGCCCTTGACGAAGGACTCCAGCCGCTCCAGGCCGTCCAGGTCCAGGTCGTTGGTCGGCTCGTCGAGCAGGAACACGTCGTAGCGGGAGAGCAGCAGCGAGGCCAGGCCCGCACGGGCCGCCTGGCCGCCGGAGAGCGCGGTCATCGGCAGGTCGAGGCCGACCTTGAGGCCCAGCGTCCCGGCCACCTCCTCGGCCCGCTCGTCCAGGTCCGCGCCGCCGAGCTCCAGCCAGCGGTCCAGGCTCTCCGCGTACGCGTCGTCTGCGCCCGGGCGGCCCTCCACCAGGCCCTCGGTGGCTTCGTCCAGCGCGGCCTGGGCGGCGGCCACCCCGGTGCGGCGGGCCAGGAAGTCGCGGACCGACTCGCCCTCGCGGCGCTCCGGCTCCTGCGGCAGGTGGCCGACGTTGGCGCTCGCCGGGCTGAGCCGCAGCGAGCCCGCCTCGGGGGTGTCCAGGCCGGCCAGCAGCCGCAGCAGGGTGGACTTGCCGGCACCGTTGACCCCGACCAGACCGATCACCTCGCCCGGCGCGACGACGAGGTCGAGCCCGGAGAACAGGGTGCGGTCGCCGTGGCTGGCGCTGAGATCCTTGACGACGAGAGTGGCACTCATGATGTCCCGATCCTAGTCGCCGCCGCGGGCCGCCCCGGCCCCGAGCCCGCCCCGGCGCCCGCCCCGTGCCCGCCCCGCGCGCGGCCGGGGAGCGGTCGCGGCCGTTAATCCCGTTGCGACCCCCGCCGCCGCGCGCCTAGCGTGGCCGGTGTCCGGGTGCGGTTCGCATCCCGGCTTCCACCGCGTACGTCTGGAGAAGGCCCTTGCTCGTCTGAGGTCACGAGACACCGCCCCGCCCGCCTGACGACCCGGCGTGCGGCGTGAGCGTGCGACCTCGGCGACGAGCCCGGCCCCCGATCCGCGGGCCGCTTCCGGCTGTACCCGCCCTGCCGCACCCGCGGTGTCTCCCGTGTTGCTCCGACCACCCACGGCAACCACGCAGGAGGCCTGCATGTCGCACCAACCCGTCACCTCCGTCCTCTGCTCCGACCTCGGCTTCGAGTGGCCGGACGGCACCCCCGTGCTGGACGGCTTCCACCTCGCGATCCCGCCCGGCCGCACCGGGCTGATCGGCCTCAACGGGGCCGGCAAGTCCACCCTGCTCCGGCTGATCGCCGGCGAGCTCACCCCCACCGCCGGCACCGTCCGGATCGCCGGCGAGCTCGGCTACCTGCCGCAGGACGCGGGCACCGACACCACCCGCCGGGTGGATGAGGCGCTCGGCATCCGGGCCACCCGCGAGGCCCTGCACGCCATCGAGTCCGGCGACACCGACGAGCGGCACTTCGGCACCGTCGGCGACGACTGGGACGTGGAGGAGCGCGCCCGGGCCACCCTGGACCGGCTCGGCCTGCACCTGGACCTCGACCGCACCGTCGGCGAACTCTCCGGTGGCCAGGCGGTACTGCTGCGCCTGGCCGCGCTGCTGCTGGCCCGACCCGACGTGCTGCTGCTGGACGAGCCCACCAACAACCTGGACCGGGCCGCCCGGGCCAGGCTGTACGAGGCGGTGGCCGGCTGGCAGGGCGTCATGGTGATCGTCAGCCACGACCGCGAGCTGCTCCGCCAGGTGGACCGGATCGCCGACCTGCGGGACGGCGAAGTCACCTGGTACGGCGGCAACGTCGACGACTACCAGGCCGCGCTGAGCGCCGCGCAGGAGACCGCCGAGCGGATGGTGCGCAACGCCGAGGCCGACGTCCGCCGCCAGCAGCGGGACCTGGTCGAGGCCCGCACCCGGCTGGAGCGCAGCGCCGCCTACGGCAAGAAGCTCTCGGCCACCCGGAACGACCCGAAGATCATGGCCGGCAAGTTCAAGCGGCAGGGCGAGGAGACCGCCGGGCGGCTGAAGGGCATGCACGCCGAGCGCCTCGGCGCGGCCAGGGAACGGCTGCAGGCCGCCGAGGAGGCGGTCCGGGACGACGCCGAGATCCGGATCGACCTGCCGCACACCACCGTCCCCGCCGGGCGCACCGTGCTCACCCTGGACCGGGTCCGCCTGGCCCACGGTGCCCGGGTCCAGCTGGAGCTGCGCGGGCCGGAGCGGATCGCCCTGGTCGGCGGCAACGGCTCCGGCAAGTCCACCCTGCTGCGCACCGTCGCGGGCGAACTCGCCCCGCTGGAGGGCGAGATCGACAGGCCGGTACCGCTGCGCCACCTGCCGCAGCGGCTCGACCTGCTGGACGACGCACTCTCCGTGGTGGGCAACGTCCGGGCGTTCGCCCCCCGGGCGGACGAGAACACGGTGCGGGCCCGGCTGGCCCGGTTCCTGTTCCGGGGCGCCCGGGCCGACCGGCTCGCGGGCGGCCTGTCCGGCGGCGAGCGGTTCCGGGCGACGCTGGCGGCGCTGCTGCTGGCCGAGCCGCCGCCGCAGCTGCTGCTGCTCGACGAGCCGACCAACAACCTGGACCTGGCCAGCGTCCGCCAGCTCACCCAGGCCCTGTCCGGCTACCGGGGCGCGCTGATCGTGGCCAGCCACGACGTGCCGTTCCTCCGGGGGATCGGCATCACCCGGTGGCTGGAGCTCGCCGACGGCACCGGCCGCTGGGTCGACCCGCTCTGAGCGCGGCGCCCTCGACTCGCTGGCCTGCCGTCAGATCCCCTACGGTGAACAGCTGTCGACGACGGAGCGGGCGACCTCGGGCGTCGGGCAGACTGTAGGCCTTGCTCCGAGCGCCCGGCCCTGTGGCCGGGCGCCGGGGCCGATCCGAGGGGGTTCCGTGCGGGATGTGCCGATCAGCGGCGTGCTGGGCCGGTTGCTGTGGCCGGGCGCGCACTGGCACACCAAGCGCACCCGCCGGAGCTTCGAGGCCGGGCGCCCGGTGGTCTTCGCCGGCGCGGTGCTGGGCGACCGGCCCTACTGCGCGCCCTGGGCCGGTCTCCTGCACGCCCGCGCGGGCGAGCTGCGCACCTGCCCCGACCGTGCCGGCGCCCCGGCCGAGCCGCACCCGCTCCCGCTGGAGCGGTTGGAACTCGTGCTGGTCCGGGCCCGGTTGAGGTCGGACCCGCAGGCCATCGCCGGCCACTGGCGGGTGGCCGAGTGCCGGGACGGCCGGGCCAGGGTGCTGGTCGCGGCCGCGCCGGGGCATCTGGAGATCGTGCTGGGCCTGCTGCGGGCTCAGCAGTAGCGTCCGCGAGATCTTTGGATCGAACTTCGATCGAATGATACAAACTGATCAGACATCCTCCGCGGCGACCCGGCCGGCGGAGTCGGGAGCATGAGGGGGCGCCGTGACCATCTCGGCCCAGGAACGCCAGGCCCGCATCCTCGAGGTCGTCCGCGACCTCGGCACGGTCCGGGTGGCCGACCTCGCCACCCGGCTGGGCATCCCCGCCGTGACCGTGCGCCGCGATGTCGCGACCCTGGCCGAGGCCGGCCGGCTGCACCGCTCGCACGGCTCCGTCGCGCTCCCCGACACCGCCGGCGGCCACCCCAGGTCCCAGGGGCGCGACCGGGTGATCGGCATGCTGGTGCCCACCGTCGGCTCCTACTTCGACGAGGTGATCGCCGGCGCCCGCTCGGCCGCCGCCACCGCCGGCGCCCGGCTGGTGCTCGGCATCGCGCCGTACGAGGCGCGCGACGACCGGGCGCAGGTCGAGCGGCTGCTGGAGTCGGCGGTGGACGGCCTGCTGCTCACCCCCAACTGGCACCCCGGCCACCGGGCCGAGGAGCACGCCTGGCTGGACGACCTCCCGGTGCCGGCGGTCCTGGTCGAGCGCCGGGCGGCCCCCGCCGGCCCCGGCGCCGAGCTCGACGCGGTGGCCTCCGACCACCGGCACGGCGTCCTGCTGGCGCTGCGCCACCTGGCCGGGCTCGGGCACCGCTCGGTGCTGCTCGCCGCCCGGGGCGACACCTGGACGGCGCACCAGGTCCGCACCGGCTACACCGAGGCCGTCCGGCTGCTCGGCCTGGAGGCGCAGCCGGTGGTCGACATGCAGCGCCCCGGCGCGCCGCTGGCCGCGCCCGACCCCGAGTGGGTCGCCGACCGGATCGCCGACGCGGTCGAATCCGGGGTGCGCGCGGTGCTGGTCCACAACGACCAGGACGCCATCCAGCTGCCCCCGCTGCTGCGGGTGCGCGGCCTGCGGGTGCCCGAGGACGCGGCGCTGATCAGCTACGACGACGTGTTCGCCGCCCTGGCCGCCCCGCCGCTCACCGCGGTCGCCCCGCCCAAGCACGCGGTCGGCGCGGCCGCCCTGGACCTGCTGCTGCGCCGGCTCTCGGCGGGCACCGCCCTCCCCGCGCACCACATCGAGCTGCTGCCGAGCCTGAAGGTCCGCACCTCCTGCGGCGGCACCGGCTGACGGAAATGCCGACCGGTCGGGAAGCCCGGCCGCGTACGCTCGGCCCATGCCGAACCCCGCCTTCGTGCCCGAGGACTTCGCACCGCCGCGCCGACTGGACGCCGAGCTGTTCCGGCTGGAGCCGCTCGGGCCCCGGCACAACGACGCCGACCACGCCGCCTGGACCACCAGCATCGAGCACATCCGGGCCACCCCCGGCTTCGCCGGGCGCGGTTGGCCGCCCGAGGCCGGGATGTCGCTTGCCGACAACCTGCGGGACCTGGCACGGCACGCGGCGGACTTCGAGCAGCGGACCGGCTTCACCTACAGCGTGCTCGACGGCCCGACCGAGGCGGACGTGGTGGGCTGCCTCTACATCTACCCGGCCGCCGACGACCCGGCGGCCGCGCAGGTCCGCTCCTGGGTACGGGCCGACCGCGCGGAGCTGGACGCGCCGCTGCACCGCGCGGTGGCCGACTGGCTGGCCGCCGCCTGGCCGTTCCGGCGGGTCGACTACCGCTGACGCCCGGTCACCGCGCCGTAGGCCCGGTCACCGACCCGCGCCTTCGACCTGCCTCACCGCACCGCCCGCAGCACCTGGGCGACGGCCTGCCCGGCGGCCTGCGCCCCGTGGCCGCCGCCCTCGATCTCGGCGGCCACCGCGACGTTGTCGCGGTAGGCGATGAACCAGCTGTTGGCCGCCGGAGCGCCGTCCACCTCGGCGGTGCCGGTCTTGGCGCCGACCCGGCCGTCGAGGCCGGCCATCGCGGTCCTGGCGGTGCCCTCGGCGGCGGTCCTGGCCATCATGGCGCGCAGGGCGACGGCCACCTGGGCGGGCAACCGCCGGGCGGCCGTGGCCGGTCGCCCGCCGGGCACCAGCACCGGCTGGTGGAAGGAGCCGCTCTGCACGGTCGCCGCGACCGACGCCATGGTCAGCGCGTTGACCCGGATCGCGCCCTGGCCGATGTACTCGGCGGCCCGCTCGTCGGAGTCCTTGGGTACCGGGATCTTCGCGTCGAAGCTCTCGATCCCGGTGTGCCAGACCAGCCCCACGCCGAACTGCTCGGCGGCGACCTCGGCCAGCGTGCCCGGGGCCAGCCTCGCCAGGCCCTGGCCGATGAAGGCGGTGTTGCAGGACTGCGCGAAGTCGTCGGCGAAGGTGTAGCCGGGGTGGTCGCCGCTCTCGTCGTTGTGCCACGGCTTGGGCGAGTTGGTGGTCGAGGGGCAGGGCACCGGGGTGTCGGGGGTGAGCCCGGCCTCCAGCAGCGCCGCCGCCGTGATCACCTTCATGGTGGAGCCGGGCGCGACGCCCCCGAGGAAGGCCCGGTCGAACTGGTCCGCGGGGGAGTTGGCGACGGCCAGGATGCCGCCGGTGCTCGCGTCGATCGCGACCAGCGACCCGGGCCGGCCGCCGGCCGCGTCGCGCAGCGCCGTCTCGGCCGCCCGCTGGAGGTCGGTGTCCAGGGTCAGTTGCGTCCCGGGGGCAAGGGTGGGCGCGGTGACGGTGAACAGCGGCTCGGCGTCGGCCGGCCCGGAGCCGTGCGAGATCACCACGGCCCGGCCGTCGCTGCCCGCCTCCCCGGGCGCGGGAGCGAGGCCGGCCAGCACCTGCCGCAGCGAGGGGAAGCCGTCCAGCGGCTTGCCGTTGCGGTCGGTCGGCCGTCCGGCCGGTGCGGGCAGGGGTTGCATCGCGATCGACTCGCCGGGGCCGAGGTGCGGGTGGATGATGCCCGGCGACCAGTGCACGAGCGCCTGGCCCTGCCCCTGGCCCGAACGCACCACGGCCAGCGCCCCGTCGTACTCCCACACGCTGCCCGCGTCCGTGAATCCGACCGTGGCCCGGAACCCGACGCCGGCCTGCCCGGCCGCGGGGGCCGGCACCGGTCCGCCCGGTGCGAACGCCACGGACCGCACCCGCACCTGGTCGCGGAAGGCCGCCAGCGCCGCGGTCGCCGCCTCCGGGCGGTCGGTGAGCGCGCCCGCCGCCGGCAGGTCGCCGGCGGCCCACCGGGCGAGGAACTCCCGTGCGGTGGAAGCGGCTTGGGCGTCCGTCGGCGCCTGGGGCACGGAGGCCGTCGACTGCGCCGGGTGGCGGTTCGGGTCGCTGCCCCGGGCACCGCCGGTGACCGCGCTGACCAGGTTGTAGGCGCCGTAGCCGCCGACCGTCAGCATCGCGGCGCAGAGCAGGGCGACCGCGGCGACCACGGCCCGACGGCTTCCCACGGCGCGGCCGGCGCCGGCCGGCTCGCCCGGCTCGTCCGCATCCAAGCTCTCCCCCATGGGGCCAACCTACTTGCTCCGGTGCGGATCGGGGACACACACCGTCGGTTCGGCCCGGGGCGGGGCCGGTTCAGCCGAGGTCCGGCTCCCGGCGCACCGCGCGCGGCAGGCCCGCCCCCGGCCCGGTCGGCCCGGGCATCGGGGCGGCGGCCGGGTGCCACGGCGCCTCGTCCGCCACGGTGACCGAGACGGCGCCCTCCCGCAGCAGGGCCCGGTGCCCGGTGCCGTCCGGCCAGGTGGCCCGGACCAGGAAGCCGTCCTCGGCGGGCTCCACCCGGACCGCCAGCGCGGTGAACGGCGGTGGCGGCGGGACCAGCCCGGTCAGTCGCACCGCGCAGGCGAACAGGGTCGGGCCGTCCCCGACGGCGCCGGTGAGCACCGGCACGGCCGCCCGCGGGCCGAAGGCGGTGCCGCCCGGCGGCCGTTCGACCGCGACCTCGGTGAAGCCGTGCTCCGCCCGGAGCTCGGTGGCCAGTGCCTGGTCCGCCCGGGCCCAGGCGAGCGGTGCGGCGGTGCCGGAGCTGACCTGGGCGCCGGCCACCGGCCAGCCGCCGTGCCGGACCACCGTCCCGGCCGGGGCGCCGCCGACCAGGTGGGCCCGGACCTCCTCGGCGCCGTGCGCCAGGGTGACCGAGGTGACCGTGGCGCCGGGCAGTTCGGCGCCGGCGGCCCGGGGCCGGTGGGCGGAGGCGGCCCACCCGTCGCCGGTGCCCAGCGGCGTGATCCGGCCGCGCTCGGTCGCCGCGCCGCCGACCAGCAGCGCGAGGTGGTTGTCCGGCCCGGTGGCGGTCGGGCCGGTGGCGGTGGAGTGGGCGAGCTGGGCGTAGAGCGGGTCGTCGGGCCGGACCGCGTCGGCCGGCTGGTCGTCGCTGCCGTGGTTGTGCAGCCGGACCAGGCCGTCGGCGGCGGTGGACTGGATCAGCCAGCCGGGCCCGGGGACGGCCCGTACGGCATCGGCGGTCTCGGCCGGGCCGGGCTGTTCGACGTCGGTCCAGACCGGGTGCCCGGCGGGCAGCAGCAGGCCGAGGAAGCCGCTGGCCGCCCAGTACGGGGAGGCGGGGCCGGAGTACGGCTGGACCATCGGCGGGTACGGGCCGTGCCAGCCGAGGCCGAGCAGCCCGTCCGCTCCGAGCGCGCCCCGGTCGAGGAAGTACCGCAGCGCGCCGGAGGCCAGGCGGCGGGTGGTGCCGGGGGTGAGCGGGGTGCGGCCGGTCAGCGCGCCGGCCCAGAGCGGGGCCGCGGCGGCGAACCGGTAGCTCAGCGAGCGGCCCTGGTGGACCGGCGCCCCGTCGGCGCCGAACAACCGCGCCTGGTCGACGAGATGGGCGGCCAGCCGGTCGCCGTAGCGGGCCAGCAGCGCGTCGTCGCCGGCCAGGTGGGCGTGCAGCACGGGGTAGAGGTGCAGGGCCCAGCCGTTGTAGTGGTCGAAGGCCCGGGGGCGGCCGTCGGTGTACCAGCCGTCGCCGAGGTACCAGCGGTCGATCGCGGCCAGCCCGCGGTCGACGGCGGCGCGGGCCGCCTCGGTCTCCAGGCCGGCCTCGGCGAGGAAGCCGCCGACGGCGACCGGGAAGAGCCACCAGTTGTTGTCGTTGGGCGTGCGGTGCAGCGCGTCGGCGAGCCAGCCGCCGACCCGCTCGCGCACCGGGTCGGCGAGCCTGTCCCAGAGCCAGGGGCGGGTGAGCCGCAGGGCGTTGGCGATCGAGGCGGCCTCGACCATGGCCTGGCCCCGGTCGGTGATCAGCGGCCAGGCCTCGCCGTCGCCGCCGGCGAGGTCCCGTTCGCCGGTGGGGGAGCGGGTGCCGGCCCGCAGCCCGTCGGCGTAGCGCTCCAGCAGCCCGCCCGGGTCGGCGCCGTCGGCGCCCGCGACCCGTAGCGCCGCGAGCAGGAAGGTGCGGGCGAAGCCCTCCAGCCCGTCCGAGCGCGGCCCGGACCAGCTGGGGCGCGCGCCGGGCAGGCTGATCAGCGCCCGCCCGGGGCTGCGGTACGGGTCGACGGCGGCCAGCAGCCGGTCGGCCGCCGCCTCCCAGTGCGCCCTGGTCCAGCCGGTGTACGGACTCAGTGCGCGGTCTTCCGGGGGAAGTCGGAGGGAGTGGGGGTGCTGGGGCACGGTCGGCATCCTTCCGCGGGCGGTTCCGAGGGCCGAATCTAGGGAGCCCCCGATCATCCGTCAAGGGTTGGTCGATCGAATGATCGACCTGATCGGCGGAAGATGGGGAAAGTTCCCGCTGTGGAGCCGGTCGGCGCGCCCTTCGATTGATCAGGTCGGATCATTCGATCCAAATCTCTTGACTCCGATCCGAGGTGGTCGCAGGATAGCGGTCAACCTCGCCCGACCAGGACATCCCGGGCTTGAGGGATCCGATCCGTCCGGCGTTTGCGAATCCCCACCTGGAGCCGTGCCATGCCCTCGACCGCCCTCCACCGCCGCAGAGCCCTCCGCCTCGCCGCCGCCAGCGCGGCGGCCGCGCTCGGCGTCACCCTGCTCACCGCCTGCGGCAGCGACGGCGGCCAGAGGCCGGCCGACCGCGCCTCGGACGGCCGTCCGGTCACCCTCACCTTCTGGGGCTGGGCCAAGGGCACCAAGGACGTGGTCGCCGCCTTCAACGCCGCCCACCCGGACATCCAGGTCACCTTCGAGGAGATCCCCTCCGGCAACGCCGGCGGCTACGCCAAGATCTCCAACGCGGTGAAGGCCGGCAACGCCCCCGACGTCTTCAACATCGAGTACCCGCAGCTGCCCGATTTCGTCAGCCAGGGCGCCGTGCAGGACATCAGCAAGCTCGTCCCCGCCGACCTCAAGGCGAGGTACCTGCCGCAGTCGATCCAGCTCACCACCCTCGGCGGTGCCACCTGGGCGCTGCCCCTGGACGCCGCGCCGCAGGCCTTCTACTACCGCAAGGACCTCTTCGACCGGGCGGGCATCACCCCGCCGAAGACCTGGGAGGAGTTCCGCACCGCCGCCGGGAAGCTCAAGCAGGCCGACCCCGCCACCCGGATCGCCACCTTCTTCCCCGACGATCCGACCACCTTCGAGGCGATGTCCTGGCAGGCCGGCGCGCACTGGTTCGGCACCGTCGGCGACAGCTGGAAGGTGGATCTCAACGGCGCCGACAGCAAGCGCGCCGCCGACTACTGGCAGCAGCTGATCGACCAGGACCTGGTCCGGGTCAACACCTCCTTCAGCCAGCAGTGGACCGCCTCCCTGCAGAAGGGCGAGACCGCCGGGTACCTGGGCGCCTCCTGGGGCGGCGGCGTGCTGAAGAGCACCCTGCCCGAGGCCGCCGGCACGTGGGCGGTCGCCCCGATGCCGACCTGGGACGGCACCCCCGCCAGCGGCATGCTCGGCGGCACCACCTTCGCGGTCTCCAAGGACAGCAAGAAGGCCAAGGCCGCGGTGGAGTTCGCCCGCTGGGCCACCACCACCCCCGAGGGCATCCAGGCCCGGATCGCCTCCGGCACCTCCTCCGTCTACCCGGCGGCCCCCGAGCTCGTCCCGGTGGCCAGGGCCGCCTTCACGACCGACTTCTACGGCGGCCAGGACGTCTACGCGGTCTACGCCGACGCCGCGAAGTCCATCAGGCCCGACTGGACCTGGGGCCCCGTCATGGGCGCCACCAACAACGCGCTCAAGGACTCCTTCGGCAAGCTCGCCGCCCAGGGCGGCGGCTCCGTCCCGCAGAGCCTGGACGCCGCCCAGCAGGCCACCCTCGCCGAACTGAAGAACCGCGGCCTCAAGGTGACCGGCTGATGGCCGACGCCGTCCGCCCCCGCCCGGACGCGCCGGCCGGCCGGGCGGCCACCGCCCCGCGGCGGCGCCGGCGCGGCGCCCACCGGGCCCCGGCCGTCCTGCTGGCACCGTTCCTGCTGCTGTTCACCGCCTGCACGCTCGTCCCGATCGGCTACGCCGTCCGGCTCAGCCTGTTCACCGAGCACCGCTCGGGCCTCGGCTTCGGTGGCGCCACCCAGGTCTTCACCGGCCTCGGCAACTACACCCGGGCACTCGGTGACCAGGCCTTCCGGGCGGGCTTCCTGACCACCGCCGAGTACTGCCTGCTCCACATCCCGCTGATGGTCGGCCTGTCGCTGCTGCTGGCCCTGCTGCTGGACTCCGGACTGGCCCGGGCCGGGCGGTTCTTCCAGCTCGCCCTGTTCCTGCCGCACGCGGTGCCCGGCATCATCGCCGCGCTCATCTGGATGTACCTGTACACGCCGGGCATCAGCCCGGTGGTCGACACGCTGAACTCCGTCGCCGTGCGGCCCGACCTGCTCGGCCACCCGCTGCCCGCCGTGGTCAACATCGCGCTCTGGGAGTGGACCGGCTACAATATGGTGATCTTCTACGCCGCGCTGCAGGCCGTCCCGCGCGAGGTGCTGGAGGCCGCCGTGGTGGACGGCGCCGGCGCCCTGCGAACCGCCTGGAGCGTCAAGATCCCGCTGGTCCGGGCCTCGATCGCGATGGTCGGCCTGTTCACCGTGATCGGCTCGCTCCAGCTGTTCACCGAGCCGATGATCCTGCACGGTGTCGCCCCCGGCGTGATCTCCACCTTGACACCCACCATGTACGCCTACACCGCCGCCTTCGAGCGCGGCGACTACGGCCTCGCCGCGGCCGCCTCCATCCTGCTCGCCGGCACCGCCGCCGCGCTCTCCTACGCCGTCACCCGGGCCGCCCGGGCCGGCCGCACCAGGAGTGCCCGCCGATCGGAGGCCCCCGTATGACCCTGCTCGCCCCACCGCGCCGCGCCGCCCGCCCAACCCCGGCCGCGCCGCCCGCCCGGCGCCCCCGCACGCTGTCGCGCACCGCCGTCAACGGCGCCCTGCTGCTGGCCACCGCCTACACCCTGCTCCCGCTCGGCTGGCTGCTCACCGCCGCCGCCAAGAACACCGGCGACCTGCTCGGCGGCGCCACCCTCACCCCGTCCCGCTGGCACCTCGGCGCCAACCTGCACGACCTGGCCACCACCGGCGACGGCATCTACTTCCGCTGGTACCTCAACTCCCTGCTGTACGCCGGGATCGGCGCCCTGCTGTGCGCCCTGGTCTGCGTCTGCGCCGGCTACGCCTTCCACGTGTACGACTTCCCCGGCAAGGAGAAGCTGTTCGGCCTGGTGCTGGTCGGGGTGCTCGTCCCGGGCACCGCACTCGCCCTGCCGATGTACCTGCTCGCCTCGCAGCTCGGCATCGTCAACACCTTCTGGTCGGTCTTCCTGCCCTCCCTGGTCAACCCCTTCGGGGTCTACCTGGCCCGGGTGTTCTGCGCCGGCTACCTGCCCGGCGAGGTGCTGGAGGCCGCCCGGATGGACGGGGCCGGCGAGCTGCGGACCTTCTGGTCGATCGGTCTGAGGATGGTGATGCCGGGCTTCGTGACGGTGTTCCTGTTCCAGTTCACCGCGATCTGGAACAACTTCTTCCTGCCGCTGGTGATGCTCTCCGACAACCGGCTCTTCCCGGTCAGCCTCGGCCTCTACGCCTGGAACGCCCAGACCCACGCCTTCCCCGAGTACTACCCGCTGGTCGTCACCGGGTCGCTGCTCGCCGTCGTGCCGCTGGTGGCGGCCTTCGTCGTGCTGCAGCGCCACTGGAAGGCCGGACTGACCGCAGGGAGCGTCAAGTGACCACCGCCCGCCCGCTGGAAGCCGATCCGGAGCCCCTCGTGACCCGCCGCCCGCGCGTCCTGCTCGCCATGGAGCCGGGCCTCGCCGCCCGCCTGCTGGACCCCGAAACCCTGGCCCGCCTCACCGCCCTGGCCGACCTCGACCCGGACCTGGTGGTCGACGACTTCGGCGCCCCCGCCGCGGCCGCCGCGCTCGCCCGCGCCGAGGTGATCCTCAGCTGCTGGGGCTGCCCGCCGCTGGACGAGGCCGTGCTGGCCACCGCACCCCGGCTGCGCGCAGTCGTGCACGCCGCCGGCTCGGTCAAGCACCACATCACCGAGGCCTGCTGGCAGCGCGGCATCCAGGTCACCTCGGCCGCCTGGGCCAACGCCCTGCCGGTCGCCGAGTACACCGTCGCCGCGGTGCTCGCCGCCAACAAGCAGCTGCTGCGGCTCAGCGCCGACTACCGCCGCCGGCGCGCCCCGTACGACTGGCAGGCCGCCTACCGGCAGGTCGGCAACTACCGGCGCACGGTCGGGATCGTCGGCGCCTCCAGGATCGGCCGCCGGGTGCTCGAACTGCTGCGCCCGCACGACCTGGAACTGCTGCTGCACGACCCGTACGTGGACCGGGCCGAGGCCACCCGGCTCGGCGCCCGGGCCGTCCCGCTGGACGAACTGTGCGCCGCCGCCGACGTGGTGAGCGTGCACGCGCCCGAACTCCCGGCCACCCGGCACCTGTTGGACCGCCGCCGGCTCGGCCTGATGCGCGACGGGGCGACCCTGGTCAACACCTCGCGCGGCTCGCTGGTCGACCAGGACGCGCTGACCGCCGAGCTGGTCGCCGGGCGGCTCGACGCGGTGCTGGACGTGACCGTCCCCGAGGTGCTGCCCGCCGACTCCCCGCTGTACGAGCTGGAGAACGTGCTGCTCACCCCGCACATCGCCGGCTCGCTCGGCGGGGAACTGCACCGGATGGCCGCCGCCGCGGTCGACGAGCTGGCCCGGTACGCGGCGGGGCTCCCGTTCGCCCACCCGGTGCTCGCCCAGGAGGTCCGGCACAGCGCCTGACCGCGTCCAGCAGGTGACACTCTCGGGCACGGGGGCGGGACCGACGGGCAGGATGGGGGCGATCATCAGCAGGGCGAACCCCGCGGCCCGAGACCCCTGGAGAGAGCGTGACCACCGTCGAGATCCCCGGTTCCAAGTCGGTGACGGCCCGGGCCCTGTTCCTGGCCGCCGCGGCCGAGGGCACCACCACCCTGCTCCGGCCGCTGGCCTCCGACGACACCGAGGGGTTCGCGCAGGGGCTGGCCGAGCTCGGCTACACGGTCGACCGGGGGGACGGCGTCTGGCGGATCGAGGGCCGCCCGCAGGGCCCCGCCCGCGATGCCGAGGTCTACTGCCGGGACGGCGCCACCACCGCGCGCTTCCTGCCGACCCTGGCCGCGGCCGGGCACGGCGACTTCCGCTTCGACGCCTCCGCGCAGATGCGCCGCCGCCCGCTCGCCCCGCTCACCGAGGCGCTGCGCGCCCTCGGCGTCGAGCTGCGGCACGAGGAGCGGGAGGGCCACCACCCGCTGCGGATCGCCGCCCGGGGGGTGCGCGGCGGCGAGGTCACGCTGGACGCAGGGCTGTCCTCGCAGTACCTGACCGCGCTGCTGCTGCTCGGCCCGCTGACCGGGGAGGGCTTGCGGATCACCGTCACCGACCTGGTGTCCGCCCCGTACGTCGAGATCACCCTGGCGATGATGCGCAGCTTCGGCGTGCGGGTGGAGCGGGAGGGCGATGTCTTCTCGGTGCCGCCGGGCGGCTACCGGGCCACCGAGTACCCGATCGAGCCGGACGCCTCGACCGCCAGCTACTTCTTCGCGGCCGCGGCGCTCACCGGCCGCGAGGTCACCGTCCCCGGCCTCGGCGCCGGGGCGCTCCAGGGCGACCTGCGGTTCGTCGAGGTGCTGGAGCGGATGGGCGCCCGGGTCGAGCTGGGCGCCGACCGGGTCACCGTGGCCGGCGCGCCCGGCGGGCGGCTGGCCGGTCTGACGGTCGCCATGCGCGACATCTCCGACACCATGCCGACGCTGGCGGCGATCGCCCCGTTCGCGGACGGCCCGGTGCGGATCGAGGACGTCTACAACACCCGCGTCAAGGAGTGCGACCGGCTGGAGGCCTGCGCGCAGAACCTCCGTCGGCTCGGCATCGACGTGGCCACCGGCCGTGACTGGATCGAGATCCGCCCGGGCACCCCGAAGGCCGCGGAGATCGAGACCCACGGCGACCACCGGATCGTGATGTCCTTCGCGGTCACCGGGCTGCGCACGCCGGGCATCACCTTCGACGACCCGGGCTGCGTCCGCAAGACCTTCCCCGACTTCCACACCGCCTTCGCGGCCTGGACGGCCCTCGGCTGACCGGTCGCCCCGCAGGTCGCAGTTGTTACGCGGCCGTCCGCCCGGCCCGGTGCGAGGCCACCCGGACCCGGGTCGCGCAGCGCGGGGTGCAGTAGCGCTGGGGGGTACGGCGGCCGGTGTCGATGAAGTAGCGGCGGCAGTCGGGTGCGGCGCACCGCCCCCAGGCGCACCGGCCGCGGTCGCCGAGCCGGAGTGCGAGCGCCAGCCCGGCGGTGGACAGCAGCCATCCGGCGGGGGGCGTCCGGGCGCGCCGCGGTGTGCACGGACCAGGGGCGCCCGGGGAGCCGGACCAGCCGGGGCCGGGCCGGGTAGCGGTCGAGGAGGGTGTTGATCGCCTCGGCCGCGCCGTCCTCGTCCGGCGTGGTCCTGGTCCGCCCCGACGGCCACATCGCCTGGCGCACCCCGTCCCCGCCCACCACCCCGACCCTCCGGGACACCCTCCGCCGCATCCTCACCCCACCGGCGCCCGTTGAGCAGACCGGTACCGAGGGCGAGTAGCCCCACCCGGAGATCGGAGCGCACCAGCAGTCCGCCCGCGGCCCCGGACCGTCGCACGGAGATGCGGGAGAGCTGAGATGCCGGAGGGGCTGGCCGGAGCGCCGAGGGCCGGCCCAACGGCGGCCGCTTCGGGTGACTCGGCGTGCTACGGCCGGCCCGCCGGGGTGGGGGTCGGGGTGGTGGCGTCGGTGGTGGCCGGGCGGAGCTTGCGGTTGGCCAGGGTGCCGAGGCGGTCCAGGCCGATGACGAGGGCGGCGAGCAGGACGAACTCGACGGTGAGTCGGGCGATCTGGCCGGCCACCCAGGCGTGGCCCTCGGTGGTGGGGTCGAGGAAGAAGTAGGGGTACTTGAGCGGGAACGACGGGAAGAGCGCGGCCCGTACCTCGGTGACCACCGCGTAGCCGAGCGGGAAGGCCAGCCACAGCGGCAGGTCGCGCCAGCGCGAGGCGTTCCGCGGCTTCAGGCAGAGCCAGTCCGCCAGCACCAGGACCGGGGTGGTGTAGTGCAGCAGGAAGCTCGACCAGTTCTGCAGCTGCTCCGGACCGGAGCCGAGGCCCGGCAGTGGGTTCGCGCCGTGGTTCAGCAGGACGTGGGCGACCAGACCGGTGATGGTGATGTACAGCGTGGCGGCCCCGCGCAGCCGGGGCGCCGGGGCGTCCACGGTGCCGCGCCGGACCATCCAGTAGACCGCCGAGGCGAAGTAGCCCAGCACGATCACATTGCTCTCGATGGTGAAGTACACCAGCGAGCTGTTGCTGAGAACCAGCCCGAGCCCGGCGGAGAGCGCGACGGCCAGGCGCCACCAGAGCGCGGGGCGGGTCCAGACTGACATGCGTTCACCAGTTCGTGTCATGGGGTTCACCCGTTGATCAGGGTGATCCCGCACTCTACCCGCCGGTAGCACGCCCGCGGAAAGCTCGCCCCGGGGCTCGGAAGGTCCGGGGGCGGGGGTCAGCGGGTCAATCGGGACGGCTCGTGGGTCTGCTGCTCGATACCGGCGGCGGCCTGGTCGATCAGGCTGTGGGCGAGGTCGGAGCAGGCCCGGGCGGCGGCCAGTTCCTCGCCGACCACCTGGTCCGGGGTGTCGGCGGGGCTGCGGCGGGCGGTGCCGGTCCCCACCGCGCCGGGGGCGCTGAAGCCGCTGAGCTTGGCGGTGCAGGTGGTGCGGTCCTCGTCCTCGTCGAAGTCCAGGTCGACGATCCAGTGGTTGTGCATGCGGATCACCTTCTCCGTGGGCGGAGCGTCAGCCCCAGAATCCGCCCGACCGGCGCGGTTCGCAAGGAGGGCCCGGGCGCCGGGGTGCGACCCTTGTTACCGGCGGGTCAACTGCCTATCATCACGACTGTGACAGCTTCACTGTCAAACATGCTCCACCGCGCACCAGCGACCGGATCCGGGAGGCCCAGCCGTGGCTGAGACGACCGCGCCCCAGGCCGAGCCGCAGGCCGAGCCCCAGGCCGAGCGCCACGCCGCGCCGCCGCCCGCCACGGGCCCCCTGGCCGGCCTGCGGGTGCTGGAGCTGGCCGGCATCGGGCCGGGGCCGTTCGCCGCCATGCTGCTCGCCGACCTGGGCGCCGACGTGGTCCGGGTGGACCGCCCGGGCCCGCCGCCGATCGGACCGGACCCGGCCTTCGACCTCACCAACCGCAACAAGCGCTCGGTGCTGGTCGACCTGAAGAGCGCGGCCGGCCCCGGCCTGGTGCTCGACCTGGCCGCGCGGGCCGACCTGCTGATCGAGGGCTACCGCCCCGGCGTCGCCGAGCGGCTCGGCGTCGGCCCGGACGCCTGCCTCGCCCGCAACCCCGCCCTGGTCTACGGCCGGATGACCGGCTGGGGCCAGAGCGGCCCGCTCGCCGCCCGGGCCGGCCACGACATCGGCTACACCGCCACCGCCGGCGCGCTCGGCCTGATCGGCCCGGCCGACGGCCCCCCGGGCATCCCGGCCAACCTGCTCGGCGACTACGCGGGCGGCTCGCTCTACCTGGTCGTCGGCCTGCTCGCCGCACTGCGCCACGCCGAACGTACCGGCCAGGGCCAGGTGGTCGACGCCGCCATCGTGGACGGCACCGCCCACCTCACCTCGATCCTCTGGGGCCTGCTGGCCGCCGGCCAGTGGCAGGACCGGCGCGGCGTCAACCTGCTGGACGGCGGCGCGCCCTGGTACGACACCTACCGCACGGCCGACGGCCGCTACATGGCCGTCGGGGCCCTGGAGCCGCAGTTCTACGCCGAGTTCGCCGCGCTGCTGGAACTCGGTGCGGGCGCCCCCGCCCAGTACGACCCGGCCCGCTGGCCCGAGCTGCGGGCCACGATCGCCGACCGCTTCGCGGCCCGTACCCAGGCCGAGTGGACCGCCGTCTTCGAGGGCTCGGACGCCTGCGTGGCACCGGTCCTGACGCTCCGTCAGGCCGCCGAGCACCCGCACCTCGCGGCCCGGGCCACCTACACCACCCACCAGGGCGTCACCCAGCCCGCCCCCGCCCCGCGGTTCTCCGCGACTCCCGGCTCGCTGCGCCGCCCGCCCACCCGCCCGGGCGAGCACACCGCCGAGGTGGCCGAGGACTGGCAGGTGCCGATGCCCGCCCCCGAGACCGCCGGCTGACCCGAGACGAGACCGCCGGCCGACCCGAGGCCGCCGGCTGAGAGGACCGACCCAGTGCAACGAGAGCTGTACGCCGAGGAGCACGAGGCGTTCCGGGAGACCGTGAAGGCCTTCCTGGCCAAGGAGGTGCTGCCGCACTACGACCGCTGGGAGCAGGCCGGCATCGTCGACCGGGCCGCCTGGTTGGCCGCCGGCCGGCAGGGCCTGCTCGGGATGGCCGTCCCGGTGGAGTACGGCGGCGGCGGCGTCCCCGACTTCCGCTACCCGGCG
Source organism: Kitasatospora sp. NPDC049258 (assembly GCF_040678895.1). Classification (NCBI taxonomy): domain Bacteria; kingdom Bacillati; phylum Actinomycetota; class Actinomycetes; order Kitasatosporales; family Streptomycetaceae; genus Kitasatospora; species Kitasatospora sp. NPDC049258. The sequence goes on along the minus strand of NZ_JBFAQT010000007.1, from coordinate 130,121 downwards.
GTGCTGGCCGAGGAGTTCACCCGGGCCGGGGTCAGCGGTCTGGCGCTCGGACTGCACAACGACATCATCGGCCCCTACCTCACCTCGCTCACCACCGAGGAGCAGAAGCGGCGCTGGCTGCCCGGCTTCTGCAGCGGCGAGCTGATCACCGCGATCGCGATGACCGAGCCCGGCACCGGTTCCGACCTCCAGTCCATCCGGACCTCGGCGGTCGACCGGGGCGACCACTACCTGCTCAACGGCAGCAAGACCTTCATCTCCAACGGCATCCTCTCCGACCTGGTGGTCGTGGTCGCCCGCACCACCCCGGAGGGCGGCGCGCACGGCCTCAGCCTGCTGGCGGTCGAGCGGGGCACGGCGGGCTTCGAGCGCGGCCGCAACCTCGACAAGATCGGCCAGAAGTCCCAGGACACCGCCGAGTTGTTCTTCACCGACGTCAAGGTCCCCAAGGAGAACCTGATCGGCGAGGAGAACCAGGGCTTCGTCCACCTGATGCGCAACCTCGCCCAGGAGCGGCTGGCGATCGCGGTCGCCGCGATCGCCGGGGCCGAGCACCTGGTCGAGCTCACCACCGAGTACGTCAAGCAGCGCACCGCCTTCGGGCGGCCGCTCGGCAAGCTCCAGCACGTCCGCTTCGAGATCGCCGAGCTGGCCACCGAGTGCGCCGTGACCCGCACCTTCGTCGACCGCTGCATCACCGAGCACAACCGCTACGCGCTCACCCCGGTGGACGCCTCGATGGCCAAGTGGTGGGCCACCGAGCTGCAGAAGCGGACCGCCGACCGCTGCCTCCAGCTGCACGGGGGATACGGCTACATGAGCGAGTTCCCGGTCGCCCGCGCGTTCACCGACGGGCGGATCCAGACCATCTACGGCGGCACCACCGAGATCATGAAAGAGATCGTCGGCCGCTCGATCCTCGGCTAGACCGGACACCCCGGACGCCCCGAACACCCGAACATCCAGACGGCCCAGACGGCCCCAGGCCGGGCACCCCCCGGCCGGACACCTCCCCGGAAAGGCACCCACCGTGACCACCGAAGCGTACGTCTACGACGCTGTCCGCACCCCACGTGGCCGGGGCAAGGCCACCGGCTCGCTGCACGGCACCAAGCCGATCGACCTCGTGGTCGGCCTGATCCACGAGCTCCAGGCCCGCTTCCCCGGGTTGGACCCGGCCGCGATCGATGACATCGTGCTCGGCGTGGTCAGCCCGATCGGCGACCAGGGCTCCGACATCGCCCGGATCGCCGCCATCGCGGCCGGCCTGCCGGACACCGTCGCGGGCGTCCAGGAGAACCGCTTCTGCGCCTCCGGCCTGGAGGCCGTCAACCTGGCGGCCGCCAAGGTCCGGTCCGGCTGGGAGGACCTCGTGCTGGCCGGCGGCGTCGAGTCGATGTCCCGGGTCCGGATGGGTTCCGACGGCGGCGCCTGGGCGATGGACCCGATGACCAGCTTCGAGACCGGTTTCGTGCCCCAGGGCATCGGCGCCGACCTGATCGCCACCCTCGAAGGACTGTCCCGCACCGACGTGGACGCCTTCGCCGCCGAGTCCCAGGCCCGCGCCGCCAAGGCCCAGGCCGACGGCCTGTTCGACCGCTCGGTCGTCCCGGTCAGGGACCGCAACGGCCTGGTGGTGCTCGACCGCGACGAGTTCATCCGCCCCGGCACCACGGTGGACACCCTGGCCGGCCTCAAGCCCTCCTTCGCCACCATCGGCGAGGCCGGCGGCTTCGACGCCGTCGCCCTGCAGAAGTACCACTGGGTGGAGGCCATCGACCACGTCCACCACGCCGGCAACTCCTCGGGCATCGTGGACGGCGCGGCCCTGGTCGCGATCGGCTCCCGCGAGGTCGGCGAGCGGTACGGGCTGCGCCCCCGGGCCCGGATCGTCTCCGCCGCCGTCTCCGGCTCCGAGCCCACCATCATGCTGACCGGCCCGGCCCCCGCCACCCGCAAGGCGCTCGCCAAGGCCGGTCTGACCGCCGCCGACATCGACCTGGTCGAGATCAACGAGGCCTTCGCCGCCGTGGCACTCCGCTTCATCCGCGAACTCGGCTTCCGCCACGACCAGGTGAACGTCAACGGCGGCGCGATCGCCCTCGGCCACCCGCTCGGCGCGACCGGCGCGATGCTGATCGGCACCCTGATCGACGAGCTGGAGCGCCGCGACCTGCGCTACGGCCTGGCCACCCTCTGCGTCGGCGGCGGTATGGGCGTCGCCACCGTCATCGAGCGCATCTGACTCCGGGAGACCTCCACCTCATGAGCAACACGACTGCCATCCGCTGGGAGCAGGACCAGGACGGCGTGGTCACCCTCGTCCTGGACGACCCGGCCCAGTCCGCCAACACCATGAACGCGGCCTTCACCGACGCCCTGGAGGCGACGGTCGAACGGCTGAAGGCCACCGAGGGCCTGCGCGGGGTGATCGTCACCTCGGCCAAGAAGACCTTCTTCGCCGGCGGCGACCTGCGGCTGATCTCCGCCGCCCGCCCCGAGGACGCCGACCAGGTGTTCGCCAACTCGATGCGGATCAAGCGCGCCCTGCGCACCCTGGAGACCCTGGGCCGGCCGGTGGTCGCCGCGATCAACGGCGCGGCGCTCGGCGGCGGCCTGGAGATCGCCCTCGCCTGCCACCACCGGATCGCGCTGGAGGCCCCCGGGAGCAAGATCGGCCTGCCCGAGGTCACCCTCGGCCTGCTCCCCGGCGGCGGCGGCGTGGTGCGCACCGTGCGGCTGATGGGCATCACCGACGCCCTGCTCAAGGTCCTGCTGCAGGGTCGGCAGTACCGCCCCGCGCAGGCCCTGGAAGCCGGCCTGGTGCACGAACTCGCCGCCACCACCGAGGAGATGCTCGCCAAGGCGCGGGCCTTCGTGGACGCCCACCCGGAGGCCGTCCAGCCCTGGGACGTCAAGGGCTACAAGATCCCCGGCGGCACCCCGAGCACCCCGGCCTTCGCCGCCAACCTGCCGGCCTTCCCGGCCAATCTGCGCAAGCAGCTGGCCGGCGCCGACTACCCGGCGCCGCGCAACATCCTGGCCGCCGCGGTGGAGAGCAGCCAGGTCGACGTGGACACCGCGATGGTGATCGAGGCCCGGTACTTCACCGAGCTGGCCTGCGGGCAGATCTCCAAGAACATGATCCAGGCCTTCTTCTTCGACCTGCAGGCCGTCAACTCCGGTGCGGGTCGGCCCAAGGGCGTCGAGCCCCGCACCGCCCGGCGGGTGGCCGTGCTCGGCGCCGGCATGATGGGCGCGGGCATCGCGTACTCCTGCGCCAAGGCCGGCATCGAGGTGCTCCTCAAGGACGTCACGCAGGAGGCGGCCGAGCGCGGAAAGGCCTACTCCGCGGGCCTGTTGGACAAGGCGGTGGCCCGCGGCCGGACCACCCCCGAGCAGCGCGAGGCCCTGCTCGCCCGGATCACCCCGACCGCCGACGCGGCCGACCTGGCCGGCTGCGACACCGTGATCGAGGCGGTCTTCGAGAACCCGGAGCTCAAGCACAAGGTCTTCCAGGAGGTCCAGGAGGTCGTCGCCCCCGACGCCCTGCTCTGCTCCAACACCTCCACGCTGCCGATCGGCCTGCTCGCCGAAGGCGTCACCCGCACCGCCGACTTCATCGGCCTGCACTTCTTCTCGCCGGTCGACAAGATGCCGCTGGTGGAGATCATCCGCGGTCCGGGGACCGGGGACGAGGCGCTCGCCCGCGCCTTCGACCTGGTCCGCCAGATCGACAAGACGCCGATCGTGGTCAACGACTCGCGCGGCTTCTTCACCTCGCGGGTGATCGGCCAGTTCATCAACGAGGGCGTGGCGATGGTCGCCGAGGGCCTCGACCCGGTCTCGATCGAGCAGGCGGCGGCCCAGGCCGGCTACCCGGCCAAGGTGCTCTCGCTGCTGGACGAGCTCACCCTGACGCTGCCCCGCAAGATCCGCAACGAGGCCCGGCGGGCGGTCGAGGAGGCCGGCGGCAGCTGGACCGCGCACCCTGCCGACGTGGTGATGGACCGGATGCTCGACGAGTTCGAGCGCCCGGGCCGCAGCGGGGGCGCGGGCTTCTACGACTATCAGGACGGCCGGCGCACCCGGCTGTGGCCCGGACTGCGGGAGCACTTCACCCGGCCGGGGGCAGAGATCCCGTTCGAGGACATGAAGGAGCGGATGCTCTTCGCCGAGGCGCTGGACTCGGTGCGCTGCCTGGAGGAGAACGTCCTCACCTCGGTCGCCGACGCCAACATCGGCTCCATCCTCGGCATCGGCTTCCCGGCCTGGACCGGCGGCGTGCTCCAGTACGTCAACGGCTACCGGGGCGGCCTGCCCGGCTTCACCGCCCGCGCCCGGGAGCTGGCCGAGACCTACGGCGAGCGGTTCCGGCCGCCGGCCCTGCTCGACCGGATGGCCGCCGAGGGCCGCACCTTCACCGGCTGACCCAGAACCGCGCGAACCTCGGCCCCGGCTGTCCGCAGCCGGGGCCGGACTCCGCGCGGTTCCCCGCGCCGGCGGCCGACCGGTGCCTCAGTCCGCCGCCCGCTCCTCCGTCCGCTCCTCCGCCAGCTCGTCCGCCAGCGAGCGCTGGAAGGCGGTCACCAGCGCCTGCACCACCATCGGCTGGATCTGGTCGGTGAGCAGCTTCATCCGGGCCAGCTCCTCCGCCGGCGGGTCGCTCTCCCGGTACGGCTTCCAGACCGTCTCCCGGAACAGCCGGTGCAGGTCGTGCGCGGTCGCCTGGCTGTGCAGCCGCACCACCGCCCGGGCCGCCACCAGCGTCTCCAGCGGGATCGGCACGTCCAGCACCCGTACCCCGAGCGGCAGCAGCCCCGGGTCGACCTTGAACACCTCCGGGTCCGCGGTGCGGTGCAGCGCCCCCATCGCCGTCAGCCGGTCCAGGTCGGCGTCGGTCAGCGGCCGCCCGGCCCGCCGTGCCACCTGCGCCCGGGTGGCCTCCTCGGCCGCCTCCGGGGTCCAGGAGGCCACCAGGGCCCGGTGGATGGCCAGGTCCAGCGAGCTGATGTCCTCCGGGAGCTGGGCCAGATAGCGCTCGATCGCCGCCAGGGTCAGCCCCTGCCGCTGGAGTTCCTCGATCAGCTCCAGCCGCCCGAGGTGCTCCGGCCCGTACTGCCCGACCCGCCGCGGCCCCAGTTCCGGCGGCGGCAACAGCCCCTTCGCGCTGTAGAACCGCAGCGTACGGACCGTCACCCCGGCCCGGGCCGCGAGCTCGTCCACGGTCAGGTGCGGCGGCGTGGCCGGGGGTGTAGCCGTCATGGTCGATCCTCGAAGGGTGATGCAGCGGCACTGTGACAGCAGCAGTGTGACACTGCGCGCAACGGCCGGTCCAGCACACCGGGCCGCCCTCGGCCCCGGCCGACCTGTCGGTGCCGGCGGCTAGCGTGGCCGGCATGGCAGTCCGACCCACACAGCACTGGCGGCAGGGCCGCGCCGAGGAGGCCCGCGCGCTCGCCGCGGGCGAGCTCGACCCCGGCGAGGCGTACCTGGCCCGGCTCTTCCCCGACTCGCTGCTGCTGCGCACCGACGAGGTGCTGGCCGCCTTCGAGGCCGAGCTCGGTGCCTTCACCGGGCCGGCGGACGCGCAGGTGCTCGGCGCGGTCGAGCGCGTCGTGCTCGCCCTCAACGAGGTCAACGACGAGCACGGCGGCGGTGGTTACGAGACGGACGAGCGTGAGCGGCTGTGCGACTACATCGACTCCGCGCTGACCGGGGCGGGGGTGGACGTCGAAGCGCTGACCGGGCGCCACGGGCTCGGCCGCCACGAGGTCACCGACCGCTGGCGGGAGTGGTAGCGCACCCAGCCGCATCGACACCGCGCCCCGGCGCCCGGGTGGGGCCGGGGCGCGGGGCGGTGGCTCAGGCGCCGGTCAGCGGGAGCAGGTCGGCGTGGTGGCGGCGGGTGACCTCGGGGTGGGCGCGCAGGTAGCCCTTGAGCTCGTTGCGGCCGAACTCGGCGAACAGCGGGTTGGACGGATCCTGGGTGGCGCCCGGCGCGTGGTGGGCGAGCGGGAAGTCCAGCGGCTCGATGTGCGCGTCCAGCCGGGGGTTGTAGAAGAACGGCACCGAGAACCGCTCGCGGGCCCCGGCCGGGCTGACCACCCGGTGGCTGGTCGCCTTGAGGTAGCCGTCGGTGGCGACCTCCAGCAGCTCGCCCAGGTTGACCACGAAGGCGCCCTCCATCGGCGGCACCTCCAGGAAGGAGCCGTCCGACCGCTCGACCTGGAGCCCGCCCACGGTGTCCTGCAGCAGCAGGGTGATGAAGCCGTAGTCCTTGTGGGTGCCGACGCCCTGCCCGGCGCCGTCCGGGGCGGTGCCCGGGTAGCGGACCAGCTTCAGCCGCAGGTGCGGGTGGCCGGCGAAGGCGTCGTCGTAGAAGTCGGGCCGGGCGCCGATCGAGGCGAGCAGCTCGTGCAGCAGCCGGTGGGCCACCGCGCCGAGCCGGTCGATCCAGCTCAGCGCGGCGGTGCGCAGCTCGGGCAGGTCCTCGGGCCACTGGTTGGGCCCCTCCAGCCACCAGTACGCCGGCTCGTGGGGGCCGGGCAGGTGCGGCGGGCGCTCGGCGCCGATGTCCAGCTGGTCGCGCCAGTCCTGGCTGCCGCCGGTGAGCTCGGCGCCGGTGCGGGTGTACCCGCGGAAGTGCGGGGAGTTGAGGTTGCTCACGGCCAGCCGGTCGGCCTCGGGGAGGTCGAAGAACGCCCGCATGGCGGTGTTGAGGGCCTTGGTCTCGTCCGCGGTTATGCCGTGTCCGGTCAGCTGGAAGAAGCCGACCTCGGTGGCGGCCGAGCGGAGCGCGCCGTGCAGGCGGGCGCGGTCCTCCTCGGTGCCGTCGGCGAGGGACAGGTCGATCACGGGGAGACCGGTGGTCTGGGACTGCTGTGTCATGGGTGACATCCGCTGTGTCGAGGCCCCGGCGGTGCCCGGAGGTGTCCGGGAACGCTGCCGCCGGCCCGCCCGGTCGGGCGGGTACGGCGGGGCCGGGGGAGGGTGTGTGCCCCCGAGGGCAGGGAGGGAGAGATCAGCCGGAGCGTCGACAGGACATGCTCGTGACGCGGAGCAGGTCCACGTGGCGACGGCTGACGAGTATGAGCACGTCACCAGGTTAGATGACGGTCGGGGCGGCGGTCGAACACGGTACGGTCCGAGCGCTCCGCCCGCCCCGCGCGCCCCGCCCGTCCTCACCGCCCGAGCTCCCGGGCTGCCCGCTCGCGCAGCTCGTTCTTGCGCACCTTGCCGCTGACCGTCATCGGGAACGCGTCCACCACCCGGACGTGCCGGGGCGCCTTGAACCGGGCCAGCCGGCCCCGGCAGTACTCCGCCAGCTCCTCGGGCGCCGGCCCGGTGGCCGGGTCGCGCAGCACCACGAAGGCGAAGACCTCCTCGCCGTAGCGCTCGTCCGGCACCCCGACCACCTGGACGTCGGCGACCTCGGGGTGGGTGTGCAGGAACTCCTCGATCTCGCGGGGGTAGATGTTCTCCCCGCCCCGGATGATCATGTCCTTGATCCGGCCGACCACGGCCAGGTAGCCGTCCGGGTGCATCACCGCGAGGTCGCCGGTGTGCATCCAGCCGTCCCGGTCGACCGCCTCGGCCGTCCGCTCCGGCTCGTCCCAGTAGCCCAGCATCACCGAGTACCCGCGGGTGCACAGCTCGCCGACCGTCCCGCGCGGCAGCGGGCGCCCGTCCGCCGGGTCGGCCACCTTGACCTCGATGTGCGGCAGCACCCGCCCGACCGTCCCGGTGCGGTGCGCGAGGTCGTCGTCGCGCCGGGTGAGCGTGGACACCGGGGAGGTCTCGGTCATCCCGTACGCGATGGCGACCTCGGTCATCCCCAGGTCGCTCTGCACCCGCTTCATCACCTCGACCGGGCAGGGCGAGCCGCCCATCAGGCCGGTGCGCAGCGAGGAGAGGTCGTAGCCGGCGAAGTCCGGCAGGCCGAGCTCGGCGATGAACATGGTCGGCACGCCGTAGAGCGAGGTGGCCCGCTCGGCGGCGACCGTGCGCAGGGTGGCCGCCGGGTCGAAGCTGCGCGCCGGGATCACCACGCACGCGCCGTGGCTGAGCGCCGCCAGATTGCCGAGGACCATGCCGAAGCAGTGGTAGAAGGGCACCGGGACGCAGATCCGGTCCTGCTCGGTGTAGCCGAGCAGCGCACCGACGCAGTGGCCGTTGTTGAGGATGTTGCGGTGCGAGAGGGTGGCGCCCTTGGGGAAGCCGGTGGTGCCCGAGGTGTACTGGATGTTGATCGGCTCGTCGCAGTGCAGCACCGGGAAGTCCTCGTCGGGCCCGTCCAGTCGCTGCCAGGCGCTTTCGCCGATCCACAGCGTCCCGCGCAGCGCGGGGCAGCTCCCGCCGGCCTCGGCGACCATCTCCCGCCGGTCGCCGCCTCGTTCGCTCCCTCGTTCGCTGCCGCGCTCGTCGGCCAGGGCGATCAGCAGCGAGATCCCGGACCGGTTCAGCGCGTACGCCAGCTCGTGGGTGCGGTAGGCCGGGTTGATGTTCACCAGCACCGCGCCGAGCCGCGCGGTGGCGTACTGGACCAGCACCCACTCGGGGCAGTTCGCCGCCCAGATGCCCACCCGGTCGCCCTTGGCCACGCCCCGGGCCCGCAGGCCGCGGGCCACCCGGTCGACGTCCGAGGCCAGTTCGGCGTACGTCCAGCGCCGGCCGGTCACCGCGTCGACCAGGGCCTCCCGCTCGGCGAAGGCCGCGACGGTGCGGTCGAGCCGCTCCCCGATGGTCTCGGAGAGCAGCTCGACCTCGGTGTCGCCGCGGGTGTGGGACGCCTGCTCGGTCACCGTCGACCTCCTGGACTGGGGAGCACTTGACCAGGCTTGGTCAACGGTGACGGTTCGTCAAGACACCGCGCAGGTCAGGACGGCGCCCCCGGGCTGCTCGCGCGCCGGGTCGGCAGGGTCAGTGCGCCGACCAGCGCGAAGCTGGTGAACAGCGCCCCGACCAGCAGGGCGCGCCCGAAACCGGCGGTCAGCGCCTCCGGGGCGCTCACGCCGCCCGCCGCCAGCCGGGTGGCCGTGGTGTGCGAGGCGACGGTGGCCAGCACGGCCAGGCCGACCGCGCCGCCGACCTGGCGGAAGGTGTTGGCCAGTCCGGAGGCCAGCCCGGCCTCCTCGCGCGGCACGCCACCGGTCGCGGTCACCGTCGCGGGCATCATCGACAGGCCCATGCCGAGCGTGCAGAGCACGAACGGGCCGAGCACGTCGGTGAGGTAGCCGCCGTCCGCGCCGAACCGCGACAGCCACAGGAACCCGACCGTGCTGGTCAGGGTGCCGGCCACCAGCAGCGGACGGGGCCCGGTCCGGGTGATCGTCCGGGTGGCGATCTGCGAGCCGGCGATGATCGCCGCCGACCCGGCGACGAAGGCCAGCCCGGCCCGGACGGCGCTGTAGCCGAGCACCTGCTGGAAGTAGAGCGAGAGCACGAACCACATCGCGAACATCGCCGCACCCGCCAGCATGGTCACGATGTTGGCCGTCACCAGGGTGCGGCGGCGCAGGATCCGCAGCGGCACCAGCGGGTGCGCGACCCTCGACTCGATCAGGGTGAACACCGCCAGCAGTGCGACGGCGGCGACCAGCGGGCCCCAGACCGCGGGGGAGCCCCAGCCGTGCGACTCGGTGGAGATGATCCCGTAGACCAGGGCGGTGAGGCCGGCGGTGACGGTGACCGCGCCGGGCAGGTCCATCCGGCGCAGCCCGCCCCGGCTGCCGGAGCCCGCCGGGACGTACCGCAGCGAGGCCGCGAACAGCGCCAGGCCCATCGGCACGTTGACGAACAGCACCCAGCGCCAGCCGGCGTACTCGGTCAGCACGCCACCGACCACGGCGCCCGCCGCGCCGCCGGCCGCCATCACGGCGCTCCAGGCGCCCATCGCCCTGGTCCTGGCCCGGGGCTCGGTGAAGGTGGTCATGATCAGGGTGAGGGTGGCCGGGGCCAGCACCGCGCCGCCGACGCCCTGGGCCGCGCGGGCCGCGATCAGCGGGCCGGCGCCGTCGGCCAGCCCGCCGACCAGCGAGGCCAGGGTGAACACGCCGAGCCCGGCCAGGAACGCGCGCCGGGCGCCGACCAGGTCGGCGATCCGGCCGCCGAGCAGCAGCAGGCCGGCGAAGCCGAGGGTGTAGGCGTTGACGATCCACTGCTGCCCGGCCGGGGTGAGGTGCAGGTCGGCCCGCATCGCGGGCAGGGCCACGTTCACGATCGAGACGTCCAGCACCACCATGAACTGGGCGGCGCAGGCGATCACCAGGACGGCGGTGGTGGACAACCGGCGGGCGCCGGAGGAGGTCGGTGGATGGCCGGGGCCGGCCGAGGGCCGGACGGCGGAGGGGCTGGTGCCCATGCGGGCTCCTTAAGGACGCGAGGGACGCAAGAGGGACGCAAGAGTTTCTGGAGAGTCTCCAAAAATGTAGCATCTCTATTTTTCTCCGGCGGTGGACTATCCTGAGTCCATGACCACGACCTCCGCCGCACCGGCGCCCGCCGCCGGGCTCCGTGGGCGCAAACGTGAGCGGACCCGCCGGTCGATCGCCGACGCGGCCTTCCGGCTGTTCGCCGAGCGCGGGTTCGACGGCGTCACGCTGGGCCAGATCGCCGCCGAGGCGGACGTGGCCCCGGCCACCGTCTTCACGCACTACGGGTCCAAGGAGGACATCTTCTTCAGCCGGCGGCAGGAGTTCGACGACTCCCTCCCGGGGGCGGTGGCCCCGGCCCGCACCGCCGAGGAGCTGATCGAGGGGCTGCGTGCCAACTACGCGGCCAAGGTGGCGCAGGTGCTCGACCCCGAGGCGGAGGACGCCTCCCGGACCTTCGCCCGGATCCTGCTCGCCAGCCCGGCGCTGCACCGCTGCCACACCGCGGCGGTCGACGCCCGCCGGGAGATGCTGCTGAACCTGCTGGTGGAGCGGGCCGGCCCGCGCGGGGCCGACCCGGTGACCCGGGCCGAACTCGCCCTGTTCGCCGGGTTCGCCGGCTCCGTCGGGGTGGTCGCCTTCGAGGCGATGCGCACGCACCTGGCGGCCGGCTCCCCGCTCGACGAGACCGCCGCCGCGGTGCACGACCTCCTGGTGGCCGGCTTCACCCGGCTGGCCCGCAGCTACGCCGACTCCGGCCTGCTGGACGCCTCCGGCCGGTAGCCGACCGCCGGGGGCGAGGGGTGCCCCGGTCGGTGACCGGGTCAGTAGCCGGTCGCGCCGTCGATCCGCTCGCGCAGCAAGTCGGCGTGGCCGTTGTGCCGGGCGTACTCGGCGATCATGTGCACCAGGATGCGGCGCAGCGCGACCGGCCCGCCGCTCGCCCGGTGCACCCCGGTCTCGTCCAGCGAGGCGGCGGTGGCGACGATCTCCCGGGAGCGCGCGCACTCCGCCCGCCAGAGCGCGAAGGCCTGCTCGGTGCTGCCGTCCAGCCGATCGAAGTCCTGGTCCGGGTCCTCGTCGGAGTAGTACAGCATCGGCACGTCCTCACCCGCGAACTGCTGCCGGAACCACCACCGCTCCACCCCGGTCAGGTGCCGCAGCAGCCCGTGCAGGCTCAGCCCCGAGGGCGGCAGCCCCCGCTCGGACAGCCGCTCGGCCGGTAGTCCGGCGCACTTGAGCGCGAAGGTCTCGCGGTGGAACTCCAGGAACGAGGTCAGGATCTCGCGCTCGTCGCCCACCAGCGGTGGCATCCGGCGGTCGTCGGCGTCGGCCCAGCCCTGGGCGTAGTGCTGCGGGGGGATCTCGGTCATCCCGCCAGCCTGCCACCCGCCACCGACAGCGCCCGCAGGCCGCGACCGAAACCGCTTGCCGGCCGGTGACCCATCCGGTGGGTTCCCGCCCCCGGTCCGGTGTGTTGCCGCCCGCCGCCGTGGCGCCGGCACCCGATCATGCGCGGTATGACGAGACCACGAGGATGTGTCGCCGCGGCGTTGGGTGTCGCGTGCGCGACGGCCCTGCTCACCGCTGCCCCGGTCACGGCCGCCCCCCTGCGGGGCGGCGGACCGGCGGCCGCCGCCGCAGATCCCTACTTTCCGCTGTCGGGCAACCAGGGGTACGACGTCGGGCACTACGACCTCGACCTCGACTTCACCCCGCAGACCCACGAGCTGACGGCCGCGGCGACCATCAGCGCGAAGGCGGAGCGGCGCCTGGCCCGCTTCGCGCTGGACTACTCCGGGCCGCCGATCGAGCGGATCGTCGTCGACGGGCGGGCGGCGACCTACCGCAGGGACGACCGGAAGCTGACCGTCGTCCCGGCCGAGGCGGTCGCCCCGGGGCAGGGGTTCACCGTGGAGGTCCGGTACCGGGGGCGGCCGGAGGCGATCGACGACCCGGCGCTCGGACTGTACGGCTGGATCAACACCGACGACGGCGCGGTCGCCCTCAACGAGCCGGACGGCGCCAGGAGTTGGTACCCGGTCAACGACGACCTGAGCGACAAGGCGACCTACACCTTCCACCTCACCACCCCGACCGGGGTCACGGCCCTGGCCAACGGGGAGCGGCAGGGCCCGCCGCTGGTCGCCGCCGGGCGGACCACCGTCACCTGGGCGATGGCGAGGCCGATGGCCGCCTACCTCGCCATGGTGGCGATCGGGAACTTCGAGGTGAACCGCTCCCTGGTGGGCGGGATCCCGAACGTCACGGCCTACGACCCGGCGATCGACGGGGACGACGGCTTCCTGCACCGCACCACCGGGCAGGCCGTGGAGTGGGGCGCGGCGAGGTTCGGCAGGTACCCGTTCGACTCGATGGGCGGGATCATCGACCCCACCGAGGCCGGCTACTCGCTGGAGACGCAGAGCCGCCCGGTGTACGACTCGCCGCCGGACGAGGGCACCATCGTCCACGAGACCGCCCACCAGTGGTTCGGCGACAGCGTGACCCCGAGGTCGTGGCAGGACATCTGGCTCAACGAGGGGTTCGCCACCTACGTGGAGTGGCTCTGGCAGGAGGAGCACGGCGGGCCGACCGCGCAGCAGACCTTCGACGGCCACTACGCGACCCCCGCGGCGGACCCGTTCTGGCAGCGGGAGACCGGCGACCCGGGCCGCGACCACATCTTCGACTACGACCTGGTCTACGTCCGGGGTGCGATGACGCTCCAGGCGCTCCGCCGCACCATCGGTGACCAGGACTTCTTCCACCTGCTGCGGGAGTGGGGCGAGCGGCACCGCTACGGCAACGCGCAGACCTGCGACCTGCTCCGGCTGGCCGAGGAGATCTCGCACCGGGACCTGGGCCCGCTGTTCCAGGCCTGGCTGTACACGGCCGCGAAGCCGTCCGAGGAGGCCGCCCCGTGATCGGCGCCCGGGGCCGGATCCGGCCCCGGTTCCCGTTCCGTGCCGCGCGCCAGGGGAGATGACGCGGCGTCGGATCGGGAATGCCGCGCGGACGGCCGGGGAGAGCGCCTGCCCCGGCCGTCCGCGCTGGTGGGGCGGGGTGCCCCGGGGTGGCGGGTGAATGTCACGCGGTGCGTTCGGGTGGGGTGAATCTGTAGCTCGATCAGATTTACGGACTTGTACATCTACGAATATTTGTTCGATCCTTAATACGTGCAGATGTTCGATTCGACCTCGCCGAGCCCGCCCGGGTTCGAAAGCCCGCCGGGTGGCGGAGAGCTGCTGCCCGCCCTGCCGGCCCTGGCCCCACTGCTGCCCGGCGGCGGGCTGCGGCGCGGCGCGGCGGTCTCGGTGGAGGGCGACACCGGCCTGCTGCTGGCCCTGGCCGCCGGCGCGGCCTCGGACGGTGCCTGGGCGGCCGCGGTCGGGCTGCCCGACCTCGGACTGGTGGCAGCCGCCGGCTACGGCCTCGACCTCGGCCGGCTGCTGCTCGTCGACGACCCCGGCCCGCACTGGCCGGAGGTGGTCTCCGCGCTGGCCGGCGCCGTCGGCCTGATCCTGCTGCGCCCCGGCGGCCCGGTCGCCCCGCAGCTGGCCACCCGGCTCACCGCCGTCCTGCGGCGGGGCGGCTGCGCCCTGCTGGTGGCCGGCGCCTGGCCCGGCGCCGGGCTGCGGCTGAGCGTGCGCTCGGGCCGCTGGTTCGGCCTGGGGGAGGGGTACGGGCAGCTGCGCGGCCGCCAGGTCGAGGTGGCGGCCCAGGGGCGCGGCGCGGCGAACCGCACCCGTACGGCCAGGCTCTGGCTGCCGGACGAGCACGGCGCGGCCCGGCCGGTCGAGGCGGCGGAAGCGGCTGTCGCCGGCCCGGTGCGCGGCAGCCTGGCGGCGGTGTGAGATGGCCCCGATGCCGGAGCTGAGCGCACCCAGGGTGCTGGTGGTGTGGTGCCCGGACTGGCCGGTGACCGCCACCGCCCCGGAGCCGGACGGCGGCCCGGTGGCCGTGGTCGAGGCCGGCCGGGTGCTGGCCTGCTCGGACGCCGCCCGCACCGCCGGGGTCCGGCGCGGGCAGCGGCTCAGGCTCGCCCAGCGACTCTGCCCCGGCCTGCGGCTGCGGGACCGGGACGCGGAGGCCGAGGCCCGCCGCTTCGAGCCGGTGATCGCCGCGGTGGCGGCCTTCACCCCCCGGGTGGAGGTGCTGCGGCCGGGCCTGTGCGCGATCCCGGTCAAGGGGCCGGGTCGCTACTTCGGTGGGGAGGAGGCGCTGGCGGCCCAGGTGCACGCGGCGGTCGCGGCCACCCTGGCCCGCGGCTGGGAGGAGCCGGCCCGGGCACCGGAGCCGTCACCCGAGGCACGGCCCGAGCCCGGCCAAGGGCCCGAGCCCGGCTCCGGCTCCGAGCCCAAGTCCGGCTCCAGGTCCGGGTCTGCGTCTGGGTCCAGGCTCGGGTCCGAGTCCGAGTCCGAGTCCGAGTCCAGGCCCGAGCCCGGACCCAGGCCTGGGTCCGCCTCTGGGTCCACGTCCGGATTCGAGTCCGGGTCCGCGCCCGGGGCCGAGCGTGCGTCCGAGCCCACGTCCGGCTCCGGGGCCGCGTCCGGGCCAGGCTCCGGCCCCGAGCCCGCCCCGCCGCCCCCCAGCCACGTCGGCGTCGCCGACGGCCTGTTCGCCACCGTGCTCGCCGCCCGGGCCGGAGTGCTCGTCCCGGCCGGCCGTACCGCCGAGTTCCTGGCCCCCTATCCCGTGGCCGCGCTCGGCGACGCGGCCCTGGCCGAGCTGCTGATCAGGCTCGGGATCGAGACCGTCGGCGCCTTCGCCGCCCTGGCCGGCGGCGCCGTGGCCGACCGCTTCGGCCCGACCGGGACGGCCGCCCACCGGCTGGCCAGGGGCCTGGAGGACCGCCCACTGGCCCCCCGCCCCGAGGGGCTCGACCTCACCGCCGAGCAACTGTTCGACCCGCCGGAGCGGCTGGCCGAGCCGCTGATCTTCGTCGCCCGCACGCTCGCCGAGCAGCTGCACACCGGGCTCGCCTCGGCCGGTCTGACCTGCCGGCGGGTCTCGGTCGAGGTGAGCTGCGCCGACGGCGCCGCCGCCGCCCGGCTCTGGCGGCACGAGGGCAGGCTGTCCGCCGCCGCCCTCGCCGAGCGGGTCCGCTGGCAGCTGAACGCCTGGCAGGCCGCCGGCACCTTCGGCGGCGACGCCGCGACGGCCGGGTTCACGGCCCTGCGGCTGGTCCCCGACGAGCTGGTGCCCGACCGCGGGCGGCAGCTGGCGCTCTGGGGCCAGGCCGTCGCCGAGGACCGGGTGGAGCGGGCGGTGGCCCGGGTGCAGTCCCTGCTCGGGTACGCCGGGCTGCGCCGGGTCGATCCGGCCGGCGGCCGGGGGCCGGCCGACCAGGTCGCCCGTACCCCCTGGGGCGAGGCGCCGGCCACCACCGCCGACCCGCCCCCCTGGCCCGGCCGGCTGACCGACCCCTCACCCACCGTGGTGCCGCGCGCGCCCGTACCCGTCGAGGTGCTGGACGCGGCCGGGGCGCCGGTCACGGTCAGCGGCCGGGCCGAGGTCTCCGCCCCGCCCGCCCGGCTCGACCTGGCCGGCCGCCCGCTCGCGGTGACCGCCTGGACCGGCCCCTGGCCCGCCGTCGAGTACTGGTGGGACCAGGCCAGGGCCCGCCGCCGGGCCCGCTTCCAGGTCGCCGTCGCGGACGGCCGGGCCCTGCTGCTCACCGTGGAGGACGGCCACTGGTACCTGGAGGGCGCCTACGACTGACACCCGGACCACTGCCGGGGGGCCCGAGCAGAACCGCACCACCCCCAACCGACGGAGCACCACCCGCGATGGGCTTCACCAGCCACTCCTCGCTCCCCTGGAGCGAACTGCAGCGCCGGATGACCGGATCGGCCGGCGGCAAGGTCCTACCGCTGCGCCGCCCCGGGCCGCCGCCCCGCCCGCCCGAGCCGCCCCGGGGCGCCGTCCCCTGGGCCGAGCTGCACACCCATTCCGCCTTCAGCTTCCTGGACGGTGCCAGCGACCCCGAGGCGCTGGCCGAGGAGGCCGCCCGGCTCGGCATCGAGACCCTCGGCCTGACCGACCACGACGGCCTGCACGGAGTGGTCCGGCTCGCCGCCGCCGCCAAGGAGCACGGCCTGGCCACGGTCTTCGGCGCGGAGCTCTCGCTGGGCCCGGACGACCACCTGCTGGTCCTCGCCCGCAGCCCCGAGGGGTACCGCCGGCTCTCCGCCGCGATCAGCACCGCCCAGCTCAGGGGCGGCGCCAAGAACCGCCCGGCGTACGAGTTCGCCGAGCTCGCCGCCGCCCACGGCGGCCACTGGGCGATCCTCACCGGCTGTCGCAAGGGCCGGGTCCGGGCCGCGCTCGCCGGCCGGGGTGCGGCCGCCGCCGAGCGCGAACTGCGGCTGCTGGCCGAGACGTTCGGCCCGGACAACGTCTTCGTCGAGCTGACCGACCAGCGGCTGCCCGGTGACGACCTGCGCAACGACCAGCTGGCCGCCCTCGCCGCCCGGGCCGCACTTCCCGCCGTCGCCTCCAACAACGTCCACCACGCCGGCCCCGCCCAGGCCCGGCTGGCCCAGAGCCTGGCCGCCCTGCACGACCGCCGCACCCTCCAGGACGCCGCCGGCCACACCTTCGCCGCCGGCACCGCCCACCTGCGCTCCGGCCGGGAGATGGCCGCCCGGCTGGCCCGCTTCCCGGGTGTCCGGGAGGCCACCGTCGACCTCGGCCGGGCCTGCGCCTTCGACTTCGGCGGCCTGGCACCCGAACTTCCCGGCTTCCCCGTCCCGGCCGGCGAGAGCGAGGCGGGCCACCTGCGCGCCCTGGTGGTCGCGACCGGCCCGGTCCGCTTCGGCGCCGGCAACCGCCCCGCCCTCGACCAGCTGGCCCGCGAGCTCGACGTCATCGAACGGCTCGACCTGGCCGGGTACTTCCTGATCGTCCACGACATCGTCGAGTTCTGCCGGCAGCAGGACATCTGGTGCCAGGGCCGCGGCTCGGCCGCCAACTCCGCGGTCTGCTACGCCCTCGGGATCACCTCCGTCGACCCGGTCCACTACGGCCTGCTCTTCGAACGCTTCCTCAGCATCGAACGCGACGGCCCGCCCGACATCGACCTGGACATCGAGAACCGCCGCCGCGAGGAGGTCATCCAGTACGTCTACCGCCGCTACGGGCGCGAGCACGCCGCCCAGGTCGCCAATGTGATCACCTACCGCCCCCGGCTCGCCCTGCGCGACGCCGCCCGGGTGCTCGGCTACCCGATGGGCCAGGTCGAGGCCTTCACCCGGCAGGTCGACTTCCACTCCACCCCGGGCCCGGACGCCGTCATCCCCGCCGACGTGCTCGAACTCGGCCGGCAACTGCACGGCCTGCCCAGGCACCTGGGCATCCACTCCGGCGGCATGGTGCTCACCAGGGACCCGATCGGCGAGGTCTGCCCGGTCGAGTGGGCCCGGATGCCCGGCCGCTCGGTGCTCCAGTGGGACAAGGAGTCCACCGCCGGCGCCGGGCTGGTCAAGATCGACCTGCTCGGCCTCGGCATGCTCTCCGCCCTGCACGACACCTGCGACCTGATCGCCGAGCACCACGGCGACCGCTACGACCTGGCCGGCATCCCCGACGACGACCCGCAGGTGTACGAGATGCTCTGCCGCGCCGACACCGTCGGCCTGTTCCAGGTCGAGTCCCGCGCCCAGATGGCCACCCTGCCCCGGCTGCGCCCGCGCACGTTCTACGACCTGGTGGTCGAGGTCGCCCTGATCCGCCCCGGGCCGATCCAGGGCGGCTCGGTCCACCCCTACCTGCGCCGCCGGGACGGGGTCGAGGCCCCCGACTGCCCGCACCCGCTGATGGAGAAGTCCCTCGGCAAGACCCTGGGGGTGCCGCTGTTCCAGGAGCAGATGATGCAACTCGCCATCGACTGCGCCGGGTTCAGCCCCGCCGAGGCCGACCGGTTGCGCCAGGCGATGGGCGCCAAGCGCTCCCACCAGCGGGTCGCCGAGCTGCGCACCCGGCTGCTGGCGGGGATGGCCGAGCGCGGGATCCCGGCCGAGGTGGCCGAGGAGGTCTACACCAAGATCGAGGCCTTCTCCAACTACGGCTTCCCGGAGTCGCACGCGATCAGCTTCGCCTACCTGGTCTACATCAGCGCCTGGCTCAAGTACCACTTCCCGGCCGCCTTCACCTGCGCGCTGCTGGCCAACCAGCCGATGGGCTTCTACTCGCCGCTCAGCCTGATCGCCGACGTCCGCCGGCACGGGGTGCGGGTGCGCGGGGTCGACGTCAACGCCAGCGCCGCCGGGCCGACGCTGGAACCCGAGGCGGAGCCGTCCGCCCCACCGCCGCTCACCGCGGGCAAGCCGCAGCCGGCGATCCGCCTGGGCCTGGCCACCGTACGGGGCCTCGGCCTGCCGCAGGCCGAGGCGGTCGCCGCCGGCCGGCCGTACGCCGACCTGGAGGACTTCGCCCGGCGCACCGCGCTGTCCGCGCCGCTGCTGGAGGCGCTGGCCACCGCCGGGGCCTTCGGCTGCTTCGGCCTGAGCCGGCGCCAGGCGCTGTGGCTCGCCGGGGTGTACGCCACCGGCGACCCCGGCACCATCCCCGGCACGGCGCCCGGCACCACCGCACCCCCGCTGCCCGTGATGACCCCCACCGAGGAGACCATCGCCGACCTGTGGGCCACCGGCTCCTCCGCCACCAGCCACCCGATGCAGCACCTGCGCGAGGTCCTGCGCCGGGCCGGCGCGCTCACCGCCGCCGAGCTGCACCGGGCCGCCCCGCGCACCCAGGTGATGGTCGGCGGACTGGTGACCCACCGCCAGCGGCCGCCGACGGCGGGCGGGGTGCTCTTCCTCAGCCTGGAGGACGAGACCGGCCTGATCAACGTGATCTGCAGCCGCCCGGTCTGGGAGTCCCACCGCCGCACCGCCCTCGACCGGGCCGGCCTGCTGGTGCACGGCCAGGTCGAACGCGACCACGGCGCCACCAACCTGGTCGCCACCCGGCTCGCCCCGCTGCGGATCGGGGTGTGAGCGACGAGCCGCCCCGCGGCGGTGGGTAGGGTCGGGCGGGTCGCCGACCGGAAGGGGAGAACGGTGCGCAGACTGCGCAGGCTGGCCTTCGACGGGCACGAGTTCCACTGGACGGGCCGGATCGGCCACCTGCGTGACGCGGCCGGCGTGCGGCGCTGCGTGCACCTGCGGGTGCGCAGCGGCAGGCAGGGCAGCCTGCTGGCCGTCACCCTGGTCTCCGTGCCGTCACCTCCGCTCCCCTGGGGAGCGGCCACCGACGGCTCGTACCCGACGCCGCGCGAGGTGCGGACGGTGGTCGAACTCGCCCTGGCCGAGGGCTGGCAGCCGCTCGCCCGGGGCGGTCCCTTCGAGTTGCGCGCGCTGCGGCTCCCCGGCTGGGAGCTCCCGGCGCTCAGCGGGCGTTCCAGTGGGCCGCCTGGGCGAGGCTGACCAGCATGCCGTTGACGGTCGGGGCCACTCCGGTGGAGGCGAGCAGGAAGCCGAACGCCGCGGCGACCAGCGCGGTGGAGACGGTGGAGCGCTGGGCACGGAGGAGGAAGACGAGCAGGACACCGAAGAAGACGACGGCGGAGATCGAGACGATCATGGGCGGTCCTTCCTTGGTACGGTCGGTCCCCGGGTTTCTCACCGCCGCACGCCGTGTCACACACCGATGGCCCGCCCACCACTCCGGTGGACCAGTCCCGCGGCCCCGCGCCCGGCGTGCGGCCGGGCCGGGGCGGCGCGTGGACCCCCGGCCCGCGCCGGGCGCGAGCGCGGGCCCTCAGGCCCGCCCGGTGACGTAGCCGCCATCGACCCGCAGCACATGGCCGGTGGTGAAGGCCGCGCCCGCCAGGTACAGCACCGCGTCGGTGATCTCGGAGACCTCGCCGACCCGGTCGAGCAGGGCGAGGCCGCCGTAGGCGTCCACCTCGGAGCCCTCGTGCAGCGGGGTCCGGATGATCCCCGGGGCCACCAGGTTGACCCGGATCCGGTCGGCCGCCAGCTCGGCGGCGAGACTGACCGTCAGGGCGTGCACGCCGCCCTTGCTGACCAGCGGGGCGGAGGCGGGGAAGCCGCCGACCGCGTGCTCCACCAGGACGGTGCCGATGTTCACCACGCTGCCGCCGCCGCCCTGGCGGCGCAACTGCCGCACCACGGCCTGGGTGGTCAGGTAGGTGCCCTTGAGATTGCCGGTCAGGAAGCCGTCCAGCTCCTCCTCGGTGACCTCGGTGAAGGGCTTGGCGGCGAACGTGCCGGCGTTGTTGACCAGGACGTCGACCCGGCCGAAGCGCTCCACGGCGGTGCGGACCAGGGCCTCGCCGGTCGCCGCGGAGCCGATGCCGCCGACCACCTCGGCGACCCGGTCCGGCTGCCCGAGCAGGGCCGCGGCCTTGGCGAGCCGCTCGGGGTCGCGGCCGTTGAGCACCACGTTGGCGCCCCGGGCCAGGAAGCCGCGGGCGACGTCGAGGCCGATGCCGCTGGACGAGCCGGTGACGATGGCGGTGAGGGATGCGGGTGCGGCTGCGGACATGGTGGAACCTCCGTCGATTCGGTGCGCGGTGCGCGGTGTGATGTCTCAAACCGTAGGTTCGCGCCGAACATAACTCCACGACATGTTTTGGAGCATCAGATAACCTGGCGTTATGGATGTCGATCTGCGCGACCTGGAACTGCTCGACACGGTGTCCGACGCCGGCTCGCTCACCGCCGCCGCCGAGGTCCTCTACGTCAGCCAGCCCGCCCTCAGCCAGCGGCTGACCAGGATGGAGGACCGGCTCGGCGTCCAGCTCTTCGACCGCCAGGGGCGCCGCCTGGTGCCCAACGCGGCGGGCCGGCGGATGCTGCTGGCCGCCCGTCAGGTCTTCGCCGAGCTCGACGCGGCCACCCGGGACCTGCGGGAGATGCGGGACGGCCGCAGCCGCCGGGTGCGGCTCGCCGTCCAGTGCAGCACCACCTTCCAGTGGCTGCCCCCGGTGATCCGCGGCTTCCGGGAGCGCTGCCCGGACAGCGAGGTGCGGATCGAGTCGCTCCCCGGCGACGCCCTGATCACCGCCCTGCTGGAGGACCGGCTGGACGTCGCGCTGATCACCAAGCCGGACCCGCAGATGGACCGGGTCGACCTGCTCCGGCTGTTCGAGGACGAGATGGTCGCCGTGGTCCCCGCCGCCCACCCCTGGGCGGCCCTGCCGTACCTCACCGCGCGCGACTTCGACGACGCCCACCTGGTGCTCTACGACCTCTACGACCAGAGCCGGATCCCCGCCACCCCGCTCCCGATCCCGCACGGCGCCCGGCCGGGCCGGATCACCACCATGCCGGTGATCACCGACCTGGTGATCGAGATGGTGGCAGGCGGCCAGGGCGCGAGCGTCCTGCCCGGCTGGGTCGCCGCGCCGTACGTCGCCTCGCACGGCCTGGCCCTGGTCCGGATCGGGGCGGAGGCGATGTCCCGCACCTGGTACTGCGCCACCCGGCCCGGCGCCCGGCCCGCCCTGGTCCAGGCCTTGGTGGAGGAGCTCACCGAGCGGCTGGGCAAGCCCGTCGCGGTCAGTCCTTGAGCGCCCGCTCCACGGCGGCCCGCGCGTGCAGGCTGGTGGTGGCGAACACCGGGACGGGGCTGTGCTCGGGGCCGATCAGCAGCTCGATCTCGGTGCAGCCCAGCACGATGCCCTGGGCACCGGCCGCCACCAGGTCGGCGATCACCTGCCGGTAGGCGGTCCGGGACTCCTCCCGGACGGTGCCCAGGCAGAGCTCCTGGTAGATCACCCGGTGCACCTCGGCCCGGCCCGCCGCGTCCGGGACCAGCACCTCGAGGCCGTGGCCGGCCAGCCGGTCCCGGTAGAAGTCCTGCTCCATGGTGAACGCCGTGCCCAGCAGCCCGACCTTCCGCAGCCCGGCCGCCAGCACCGCCTCGGCGGTGGTGTCCGCGAGGTGCAGCAGGGGGACGTCGACCGCGGCCGCGACCTGGTCGGCCACCTTGTGCATGGTGTTGGTGCAGATCAGCAGCAGGTCGGCGCCGGCCGCCTCCAGCGACCTGGCGGCCGCGGCGAGCACCTCGCCCGCCTCCGCCCAGCGCCCGGCCACCTGCAACCGCTCGATCTCCGCGAAGTCGACCGAGTACAGCACGCACTTCGCCGAGTGCAGCCCGCCCAGGCGCTCCCGGGTCAGCGTGTTCAGCAGGCGGTAGTACTCCGCCGTCGATTCCCAGCTCATGCCGCCGAGCAGCCCGATCGTCTTCATCGGGTCACTCTGGCACACCCCGCCGCGGGCCGGCCGGGCCGGGCGGGGCCGCGGCGGCCGCACTCGGGGTGCCCAGCCACCGCAGGTAGTGGGCCGGGTCCGGGCCGTGCGCCGCGTCCTGCGCGCCCCGGCGCACCAGCGCCGGACGCCCGTCGGCGGCGATCCGCAGCATGGTGGTGGCGGCATGGGGGCGGCCGTGCTCGCGCAGCGCGTCGCCGTCGAGCACCGGGGCGCGCTCCCCGAACATCGCCGCGGCCCCGGCGGCGGTGGCGGCCGGCGGCCGGCCGGTGCGGTTGGCGCTGCTGACGTACAGCCGGGGGTGGGCCGCGAGCAGCCCGGCCAGCGGTGCCCAGCGGGCGCCGAACAGCAGGGCGTGGCCGTCGCGGACGGCCGGCGCGATCCAGTCCGGCGCCGCGGCGCCCTCCCGCAGCGGGACGAGCAGGGTGACCAGCTCGCGCCGCAGCAGCACGGTGGCCGACCGGATCGCCGCGGGTGTCAGGTCCAGGGCCGGTGCGAGGCCCTCCCAGGCGGCCGCGGCGTGCACCCAGGCGGCGACCTCCTGCCCGGCCGGCCGGCCCTTGGCGGTGTTCACGGCGTACGGGGTGGTGGCGGCCACGACGTAGGTCAGCGGGCTGGGGTTGGGCAGCACGGCGGCGCGGCCGGCGGCCAGGGCGCGACGGACCTCGACGGTGCCGGGCAGATCGGACCGGGGCAGGTCAGGCTCGGGCATCGGGGTTCGCTCCGGCAGGTCGGCGGGCGGCGGCCAGGCCGTCCAGGTAGGCGGCGAAGTCGGCGTCGGGCACCAGCGCCCGGTTGTCCCGGTAGGCGCGGTCCTTGACCCAGGCCAGGGCGGCCGCCGTCGCGTCCCGGTCGAGCCGGTGCCCGAGGCGTTCGGCCACCGCGCGGACCACCCGGCCGCTGGCGAGCTGGGTGAGCACCACCGTCGCCCGGATGCCCAGCAGGCGCTCCGGGTCGTACGGCTGGAACGTCCCGGGGTGGGTGAAGGGCGTCCCGGTGGAGATGGTCCCCACGCCGGTGCCCACGATCGGGGTGGTGACCGTGAGGGGCACCCCGGTCTCCGCCGAGACCATCCGGGCGATGCCCGGCAGCCGGGTGAGGTCGGGCTCGCTCCACCAGGGCCGGCAGCCGGGGCCGAGGACCAGCTCGGCCTTGGCGGGGTCGTGGGCGAGCAGGAAGAGCAGCTGCTCGGTCGCCACCATCCCGCTGCGCTCGGCCATCCCCAGCCAGGAGCAGGCCGCGACCCGCACCCCGCTCTCCAGCGCGGCCAGGGTGTTGGCGAGCCCCAGGCCGAGGTCGTTGTGCAGGTGGGAGACCAGCACCGCGTCCGGACCGGCCCCGGCCGCCACCCGGGCGAACAGCGCGCGGGCCTGGCCGGGCAGCAGGTCCCCGACGGTGTCGGCCAGCACCACCGTCCCGGCGCCCTCGGCGGTCATCGCCCCCGCGTACTCGGCCACCAGGCCGGGGTCCGCCCGCGGCGCGTCGACCAGGCAGACGTCCACGGCCACCCCGTCGGCCCGGCCCACGGCCGACTTGACCAGGTCGAGCCCGTCGGCCAGGGCCTCGCGCGCGCCGCGGTGCACCAGCGCCCGGGCGGTCGCCTCGGAGGCGGCCACGATCACCATCACCCGGGCGTGCGCCGCGCCCCGGACCGCCCCCAGCGCCAGCCGGACGTCCTGCTCGGTGCCCCGGCAGATCGCCGCCGGGCTCACCCACCCGTCGGCCTCCAGCGCGACCCGCCGGGTCGCCTCGTACTCCTGCGCGCACATCGACGGGAAGCCGGCCGCGAACACCACGTGCCGGGGCCCGTCCGGGCCGAACACCGCGCCCTGCTCCCGGGCCAGCCGCACCCGGAACTCCGCGCTCATCAGGGTCTTGGCCTGCGCGCCGTCGCGCGGCGACTCCTCGAACAGCACCACCCGGCCGGCTCGCGCCGACTCCCGCACCACGTCGACCCCGGACATCCGCCCCATCCTCCGCGCGGGCGGACGCCCGAAGCCGCCGCCGAGTGACCAGTCGGAGACGGAGCGTAGAGCAGTCGGGGCGGGCCTGGCGAACCCGCGACCCCGGGCGGCGGACGGTCCGTCAGACCGTGGGCGCACGGCCCTCTCCCGGCGGGCCGGCGAAGGTCTGCGCGATCGGGAGCCAGGCCCGCGCGGTCGGGCCGGTGGCGGTCAGCGCCAGGTCGTCGCGGTGACGGCGCTGGGTGACCAGCAGGCAGAAGTCGAGCGCCGGGCCGCTCACCCGGTCGGCCGCCCCGGGGTCGCCCCAGGTCCACGACCCGCCGTCCGGCGCCACCAGTTCGACCCGGAACGGGCGATCCGCCGGCAGGCCGTGCAGGGTGAGCGCGAAACCGATGGTGCGCACCCCGAGATGGGCCACGTGCCGCAGCCGGCCGCTCGGCGCCCGGACCGCGCCGAGCGCGTCCGCGACGTCCTGGCCGTGCGCCCAGGTCTCCATCAGCCGGGCCGTCGCCATCGAGGCGGGCTTCATCGGCGGCCCGAACCAGGGCAGCTTGACGTCCGCGGGGACGGCCGCCAGCGCCGTCGCGAGCTGCTCCCGCCCCTCCCGCCAGCGGCCCAGCAGCTCGGCCGGCGCCTCGCCGACCCCCTCGGCGGCGCCGCGCTCGACCGCGTCGAACCCGGCCTCGAACTCCCGCCGCACCGCGGCCGCGAACCCGTCCGGGTCGGTGGCCGCCAGCAGCGACCAGCGGTCCGTCCAGGCGAGGTGGGCGAGCTGGTGGGCGATGGTCCAGCCGGCCGCCGGGGTGTCGGCGGCCAGCGCGGCCCGGTCGAGACCGGCGACCAGCGCGTCCAGCTCGGCGCTCTCCGCCCGCAGGTCGTCCAGCAGCGGCTTCAGGTCTGCCATGGTGTGTACTCCTCGATGGACGGAAGGGCAGCAGGACTCCCCAACTCCCGCGGCCCGTGTGACAATCGCCCGGTGATCGGGGCGACGGAGGACATCCCTACCCGGGCCGCCGGGCTCGACGCCCGGGCCGCCGAGCTGGTCCGGCAGGCCGTCCTCGGCGACCTGGCCGGCCGGGTGGTGGCCGAGTGCGGCGCGGACGTCGGCCTGGTCGGCGTACCGGACCGGGCGGACCGGCCCGGCCGGATGGTGCTGCGGCACTGGGCGGGCACCCGCGCCGACCTGCTGCACGATCTGGAGGTCCCGATCGGCACCGGCCTCGGCGGCCGGGCCCTGGCCGAGCGGGCCCCCACCTGGGTGCCCGACTACCGCGCCGCGACCACCATCTCGCACCAGTACGACGACGCGGTGCACGCCGAGGACCTGTACGCGATGCTCACCGTCCCGCTGGTGCAGGGTGGTGCGGTGCACGGGGTGGTGTACGCCTCGCTGCGGGCGGTGGTGTCCTTCGGCGACGTCCGGATCGACTCGGTGGCCCGGCTCGCCGCCGCCGCTACCCGGGCGCTGGCCGGGGCCGCGGCCTGGTGCGAGGAGCCGGACCGGCCGCTGCCGGACCGGCCGCCGCCGGCCGGGCTGACCCCGCGCGAGCGGGAGGTGATCCGCTGGGCGGCGACCGGCCGGAGCAATCCGGAGATCGCCGACCGGCTCGGCCTCAGCTGCCACACCGTCACCGGCTACCTGAAGAGCGCCATGCACAAGATCGGCGTCCGCAACCGGGTCGAACTCGCGCTGTTCGCCCGCGACTTCGGGCTGATCGGCCGGCCCGGTCAGTTGACCTGACGGGTGCGCCCCTCCCAGTAGGGCTCGCGCAGCCGGAACTTCTGCAGCTTGCCGGTCGCGGTGCGCGGCAGGGTGTCCCGGAGCTCCACCGAGGTCGGCGACTTGTAGCCGGCCAGCCGCTGCTTGCAGTGCGCGATCAGCCCGGCCTCGGTGGCCGCGGCGCCCTCCCGCAGCACCACCAGCGCCTTCACGGTCTCGCCCCAGCGCTCGTCCGGCACCCCGATCACGGCCACCTCGGCCACCGCCGGGTGGTCGTACAGGCAGTCCTCCACCTCGATCGAGGAGACGTTCTCGCCGCCGGAGATGATCACGTCCTTCTTCCGGTCCGAGATCGAGAGGTACCCGTCGGTCAGCGTGCCGCCGTCCCCGGTGTGGAACCAGCCGTCCCGGACCGCCTCGGCGGTCGCCTCCGGCTGCTGCCAGTAGCCCTCCAGCACCACGTTGGAGCGGACCAGCACCTCGCCCTGCCCGTCCACCCGCACCTGGCTGCCCAGCGCGGGCGCGCCCGCCTGCACCAGCCGCTCGGCCCGCTCCGCCGCCGGCAGCGCGTCCCACTCGGCCCTGGTCCGGTTGGCCGTCACCAGCGGCGAGGTCTCGGTCAGCCCGTAGATCTGCATGAACTCCCAGCCCAGCTCGCTCTCGATGCGCTGCACCATCGAGGTCGGCGGGGGAGCCCCGGCCACGATCATCCGCACCCGGTCCCGGCCCGGCACCGGCCCGTCCCACTCGGCCGCCGCGTCCAGCACCATCGCCGCCACGGCCGGCGCCCCGGACAGGAAGGTCACCCCGTGCCGCTCCACCCGCCGCAGGATCTCCGCGCCGTCGACCTTGCGCAGCACCACGTGCTGCGCGCCGAGGCCGGTCAGCGCGAACGGCAGGCCCCAGCCGTTGGCGTGGAACATCGGCAGCGTGTGCAGGTAGACGTCGCGGTCGCTCGCACCGAAGTGCAGGCCCATCAGCACCGCGTTCAGCCAGATGTTGCGGTGCGTCAGCTGAACGCCCTTGGGGCGCGCGGTCGTTCCACTGGTGTAGTTGATCGTGGCGGTCGCCGACTCGGGCACCTCGTACGGCACCGGCTCCCGGTCGAAGTCGTACAGCAGCGCGTCGCTCTGCGCACCCAGCACGAACCGGTGCTTGACCGCGACCCCGGCCAGCGCCTGGTCCAGCTCCGGATCGACCAGCAGCACCGAGGCGCCGCTCTGCTCGACGATGTACGCGACCTCCTCGGCCCGCAGCCGGAAGTTGATCGGCACCAGCACCCGGCCGCTGCCGCTCACCCCGAACAGCGAGGCCATCAGGCGGGCGGAGTTGTGCGAGACGATCGCCACCCGCTCGCCCGGCCCCACCCCGAGGCGGTCCAGAGCGGCGGCCTGCGCGCGGGCGAGCTCGCCCAGCCGGCGGTAGGTCAGCTCGCCCCAGGAGGCCGCCGGCTGGGCCGGCTCGTCGATGATCCCGACCCGGTCGCCGTAGACCAGCTCGGCCCGGTGGAGGAAGTCCAGCACGGACAGTGGAGTCTGCATGGGCCCACTCTGCCCGCCGTGCCGAGCGTCCCGACACCCCCGATCGGGGGTGTTACCCGAAGGGAGTACCGCCGCCGCGGACACCGGCCCGGTCGACCCCCCCCGGGGTCAGAGCACGCTCAGCTCGCACTCCACGGCGAGCGGCACCACGGCCTTCACCGAGCCGGTGAACACCTCGCCCTCCCGGTAGCACCTGCTCGCCGGATCGAGCAGGTAGGTGTACACCGGCTCGGTGAAGGCCGTCGCGGCCTGCTCGACCCGCCAGTAGAACGGGATGCCCGCTTTGGCGTACTGATCCGTCTTGACGACCCGGTCGGTGGTCTCCGAACCCGGCGAGACCACCTCGACGACCAGCAGCGCGTGTTCCGGGCGGGTGGGCGTGACGTCGATGGTGTCGGCGCGGTACACCACCACGTCCGGGAGCCGGTTGGTGAGCGGGACGTCGTGCAGCCGGAGGTCGAAGTCGGTGTCGGCGTTCCGGTCCGGGCCCGCCGCGGCGTCCAACGCGTTCGCCAGCACCCTGGCGAGGCGGTTGTGGCGCTTCGACGTGCCGGGGCTCATGTCGTACTGCTCGGCGCTGACCTGCGCGTGCATCCAGGCGGGAGCGACCATCTCCGAGGTCATGACCTACCTCCGATGCGGGCTCGGCTCGTCTGCGGTCAGCCTACTGTGCCGGGCGCTTCTGCCCCGGCCGTCCGGGAAAGCTGCGCCCGGGGCTCGTCGGGCTCGTCGGGCCCGTCGGGGCTCGTCAGGGCTCGTCAGGGGCGGGGGAGTGCGGGCAGGGCGAGCAGTTGACCCACCAGCAGGTCGACCCGTCGGGCCTGCTGCGCCAGGTCGAGGCGGCCACCGCGGGCGAGGGTGACCAGGCCGTGCAGGGCGGCCCAGCCGACCTCGACGAAGAGCACCAGGTCGCGGCCGGCGGCCAGCGGGCCGAGCACGTTGCCCAGTTCCGCGAAGGCGGCCTGGAGCGGGGCGGGGGCGCTCTCCGGGCCGAACGGGAGGTCGGTGGCCAGGGTGAACATCGCCTCGTAGAGGGCGGGGCCGGCCGTGGCGAAGTCGACGTAGGCGTGGGCCACGGCGGCGAGGGCGGTGGCGGGGTCGGTGCTGCTGCGGCGGGCGACGGCCAGGGTGGCGGTCAGCTCCCCGAAGCCCTCCAGGGCCACGGCCGTCACGATGGCGGTCCGGTTGGCGAAGTGGCTGTAGAGCACGGGCTGGCTGTACTCGATCCGCTCCGCGAGGCGGCGGGTGGTGACGGCCTCCCAGCCCTCGGCCTCGGCGAGTTCCCTGGCCACCCGGACGATCAACGACTGGCGGTCGGCGCGCTCGCGCTCGCGGCGCTGCTGTGTCGGCTGTGTCGGCATGAGCCCGATCCTAGCAGTGCTAGATATCCGAGCGGCGACAGTGCTAGCGTTGCTATTGAACCTAGCGCCGCTAGATCGGCGGCGCCGACGAGGGAGGGACCCCGCCATGCGCAAGAACCGTTTCGCCTCCGGCCTGGCCACCGGCATCACGCTGCTCGGCGGCCTGGGGATCATCGCCGTCGGCCTTCGCTTCCTGATCGCCCCGGAGGCCGGCGCCGCCGGCTTCGGCGTCACCCCGCCGACCGGCGACGCCCTCGGCTACCTCGACGTCAAGGGCATCCGCGACATCGTCTCCGGCCTGGTCGTCCTCATCCCGCTCGCACTCGGCCTGCGCCGCGCCCTCGGCTGGACCCTGCTCGCCGCCGCCCTCACCCCGGCGACCGACGCCGTCATCGTGCTCAGCCACGGCGGCAGTGCCGCCGTCGCCTACGGCATCCACGCCGCGACAGTCGCCGCCCTACTGCTCGCCGCCGGCCTGCTGCTCCGCGAGACCCACCCGACCGCCGCCACCGAAACGCCCGCCCGCTAGCCGCATCCACCGCCCGGCGGCCGCGTCCAATCCGGGCCCGGAGCGCCCCGAACCGTCGATTCGCCGACGATCCGCCATGACCTTTCACTCATCAGTCACCAAAACGGTCATAGCGTATCTTTGCGGAATTTCCACCCCGATCGGCTGCCGGTCAAGGCCGATCTCCGGGGCTCCGGGCCGATGCCGGCACCGCTCGGCCGACCGGCTAAAGTGCGCACAGACCTTCCCCGCCGTGCCGGGGGCAGCCCGGGACAGAGTGCGCCGAGGATTCACCATGCCAGACAGTTCTTCCCTCCTGGAGCGGGAGCCGTCGAATTCGGCGGAATCCGCGACGGGTCTCATTCCCGCCCCCGGTTCCCCGGAAGGCGGGAATCCGCTTCGCCCGGCGAAGGCCGCCGCGAAGTCCTCGAGAATCTACGTGCTGGACGGACTGAGACTCGCCGCCGCCCTCGCGGTGCTCTATTTCCACTACCTGGGTGGATCGGGCAACAGCCTGTGGGGGGATTCGGCGAGCCGGCTGCACCGGCTGCACCGGGTCGCCGAATACGGCTGGCTCGGGGTCATGGTCTTCTACATGATCAGTGGCTTCGTCATCTGCATGTCCAGCTGGGGGAGGTCCCTCCAGGACTTCTGGAAGGGGCGGATCCTGCGCCTCTTCCCCCTCTACTGGTTCGCGGTGGTGCTCTCCACGGTGTTCCTGCGCTACACCCCGCACCAGCCGGGGGAGCCGCACATCACGCTCACCCAGATGCTGACCAACCTGACCATGCTGCAGGAGCCGCTGGGCACGGCCAGCGTGGACGTCGTCTACTGGACCCTCTGGATCGAGCTGCGCTTCTACATCATCTTCTCGCTGGTGGTGTGGATGGGCACCAACTACCGCCGCGTCGCCAGCTTCTGCTGGATCTGGGCGATCACCTCGGTGCTCGCGCCTTCGGCCGGAATTCCCCTGCTCGAATTGCTGACCGTCCCGCTGTGGGCGCCGTTCTTCATTGCCGGCACCGCTTTCTACCTGGTCCGCCAGCAGGGCCGGCTGAACGGCGAGCTGATCGGCCTTCTCGCGCTCTCCTGGCTGCTGATGCAGCGCCGGATGAACGACATCGTCACCAATCACGGCACGGTCGGCATTTCGGTGGTCGTGATGACCATGATGTACGTGCTGATGCTGCTCATCGCCCTGGGGAAGCTGGACCGGATCCAGTGGCGCTGGCTGCCGATCGCCGGCGCGCTCTCCTATCCGCTCTATCTCGTCCACCAGTGCATCGGGGTCAGGCTGATCCAGATGTTCCACGCCAAGGTGGGCGCCTTCTCGCTGCTTGCGGCG
The DNA here is from genome assembly GCF_040678895.1 of Kitasatospora sp. NPDC049258. NCBI lineage: Bacteria > Bacillati > Actinomycetota > Actinomycetes > Kitasatosporales > Streptomycetaceae > Kitasatospora > Kitasatospora sp. NPDC049258. Next base: position 99,067 of record NZ_JBFAQT010000007.1, on the reverse strand, counting down.
CTCACGGTCGGGATGCTGGTGGCAGCCTGGCTGGTGCACCGCTTCGTCGAGCGGCCCGCCACCCGGCTGGTGCGCCGGCTGATGCAGGCCGGGGTGGCCACGGAGCCCGCAGCCGTGGCGCCGCAAGCCCGCTGACCTGCCCGCCCGGCCGGGTCCTGGGTGTCGCCGGGGCCCGGCTCAGCCGAGCTGGATCGAGCGTTTGGCGAGGCCCATCCAGAAGCCGTCGATCACGCTCCGCTGGCTGCCGAGGTCGGCCTCGCCCGCGCCGAGGGTGACGAAGAGCGGGGCGAAGTGTTCGGTCCGGGGGTGGGCGAGCCGGCCGGCGGGTGCCTTGTGCTCGAAGTCGAGCAGGGCGTCCAGGTCCTGTGCGGCGAGCGCGCGCCGGCCCCAGTCGTCGAACTCCGCCATCACCGAGGAGACCTCCCCGGTCATGCTGAGCGCGCGCAGGTTGTGGGTGAAGAACCCGCTGCCGACGATCAGGACGCCTTGGTCCCGCAGCGGGGCCAGCCGGCGGCCGATCTCCATCAGCCGCTGCGGATCCAGCGTGGGCAGCGAGATCTGCAGCACCGGGATGTCGGCCGCCGGGAACATCTCGACCAGCGGCACGTACGCGCCGTGGTCCAGGCCCCGGTCCGGGATGTCCTGCACGGGGGTGCCGGCGGTGCGCAGCAGCTTGCGGACGTCGTCGGCCAGCCCGGGCTCGCCGGGAGCGGCGTAGTCGACCCGGTAGTACCGCTCGGGGAAGCCCCAGAAGTCGTACACGAGCGGAACGGTGGTGGTGGCGCCGAGTGCGAGCGGTGCCTCCTCCCAGTGGGCGGACACCATCAGGACGGCCCGCGGCCGGGGCAGCTCGGCGGACCAGGCGGCCAGCTGGCCGGGCCAGACCGGGTCGTCGGCGAGCGGCGGGGCGCCGTGCGAGAGGTAGAGCGCGGGCATGCGCCCGGCGGTGGCGGCGGTGCTCATGTCCGGGGCTCCTCGGGTTCCGGTCGACAGGATGGTTCAAATTTGAACCTCACGCTGTCGAAGGTACACCTGAGTTCGAATTTGAACAACAGGGGTACCATGCACCCATGGACCGACCCCTGGACCAACCCCGATGGCTGGACGAGCGCGAGATGGCCGCCTGGCGCGGGTTCGTCGCGGCCAGCAACCTGGTCGCCCGCCACGTGGAGCGCCAGCTCAAGGAGGACGCGGGGCTCTCGCACACCCAGTACGAGATCCTGGTCCAGCTCTCCGCGGCCCCGGACGGCGCGCTGCGGATGACCGACCTCGCCGACCGGCTGGTCACCTCCAAGAGCGGCCTCACCTACCAGGTCACCCAGCTGGAGAAGGCCGGGCTGGTCGCGCGCCGCTCCTGCGCCAGCGATGTCCGGGGTGTCTTCGCCGAGATCACCGACGAGGGCTGGCGGACGCTGCGCGCCGCCGCGCCGGGCCACGTCGCCGCCGTCCGCGAGGCGCTGATCGACATCCTCACCCCCGAGCAGCTGGCCGCCGTCGCCGACAGCCTCGGCACGGTCAGCGACCACCTGCGCGGCAGTGACGGCTGACCCCGGCCCCCGATCACCGGCCTCCCGGCCCGCCCCCACCGCCGTACCGGAACCCCGTCCGGGCGGCGGCCGTTGACCGTGCGGCCGAGCGAACGGGAGTGGCGCATGAGGACACGGCAGCGCGAGTACGACATCGAGCCGCCCCGGGCCCCGTGGAGCGAGATCCGGGCCGGGCTGTGGATGGGCGGTCACTACTGGTTCGACCCCGCGGGTGAGATGCAATCCGTCGTGGTGGACGACGAGTTCGACCTGGTGGTCAGCCTCTTCACCCGCCCGGGCCACGGGCCCGCCCCCGGGGTCGAGCACCACGTCGCCGAGCTGCCCGACGCGCCGCTGTGCTCCCGCGAGTTGGCGCGGGTCTGCGAGCTGGCCGAACTGGCCGCGCGCGCCGTACGGGACGGGCGGACGGTGCTGGTGCGCTGCCACGCCGGCTACAACCGCTCCGGGCTGGTGGTCGCCCAGACCTTACGGCTGCTCGGCCTCGACACGGCGGCGGCGGTCGAGTCGATCAGGCGCCACCGCTCACCCTGGGCGCTCAACAACACGGTGTTCGAGCAGTACCTCGCCGTCGGGCTGGACATCGCCGCCCTGCTGGCCGGCCTGGAGGAGCCGGTCTGAGCCGCTGGGGTCAGCGCGCCGCCGCCTGCTGCGGGGCGCAGAGCAGCGCCGCCCGCAGATCCAGCCGGTCCTCCAGGCGGGCCAGGCTGCGGCCGGTGAGCTCCTCGATCCGGCGGATCCGGTAGTGCACCGTGTTGACGTGGATGTGCAGCGCCTCGGCGGTGCGCGACCACGAGCCGTCGTGGTCCAGGAAGGTCCCGAGGGTGCCGAGCAGGGAGACGCCGTTCTGCCGGTCGTGCTCGGCCAGCGGGGCCAGCAGCCGGGTGTGGAAGGCGGCCGTCACCTCCGCCGGGATGCCCCGCAACAGGGCCGCCAGCGAGCCGAGTTCGCCGCTGCTGCCGACCGCCCCGCCGACCCGCGAGTCCAGCGCGTACCCGGCCTGGACCAGCGCCCCGCGCAGCGCCCCGGCCTCCGGCCGGACGCTCGGCCCCACCCCGGCCCGCAGCAGCCGGCGGGCCGTCAGTCTGGCCTGCATGCCCGGCCAGGCAGCCCGCAGCGCGGCGGTGACCTGGGCGGCCGGCGCGGCCACCAGGCCCACCGCCCCCACCGCGCCGACCCCCGGCCCGACCCCGTCCGCCGCGCTCACCGCACCCGCCGCGCTCACCGCACCCGCCGTGCCCACCGCATCGGCCGCGCCGCTCCCGCCGTAGGGGGCCGCTGCGAACGGGACGTCGAGCCGGTGCAGGGCGTCCGCCAGCGCCGCCGCCGCCCAGACCGTCGAGCCGCCCTCGACCCGGGCGGTGACCGGGGTCAGCGGCTGCCCCTCCGGCAGGCCGCAGGCGAGCAGGGTGTCGGCCAGGCCGGGCCCGTCCTGGTCGAGCAGGTCGAGGATCCGGGCCGCGGTCCGGCGCTGGGCGGCGGCGGTGGCCCGGGCCCTGGTGGCGAGCGGCGCCAACAGCTCGGCCAGGCCGTGCAGCACGGTGGCCGCCGCCGGGGTGGGCTCGGTGTGCGGCTGGAGCACCCAGCCGTCGAACGGGGAATCGCCGGGCGGGCCGACCGGGACGGCGCCCCGGGTGCCGGTGCCCTCCGCGGAGGCGGCCAGCACCCGGCCGCCGCCGGTCAGCACCGAGCAGTCGGGCAGTCCGAGCCGGGCCACCGCGTGCGCGAGCAGCCCGGTCAGCGGCGCGTTCGAGTGCATCAGCCCGACCAGCTCCCGCCGGACCGCCTCCGGCACCGCGGCCACCCCCTGCGACCTGGCCTGGAGGTCGCCCCACAGGCGCAGGTAGATCCGGTCGGTGACCGCGCGGAAGCTGGTCCCGGAGGGCACCGACAGCAGCGGGATGCCGTGCGTGCGGCAGGCGCTCACCAGGGCCTTCGGCACCGTGCCGTGGGTGCCCTCGCCGGCGAGCAGGGCGGCCACCTCGGCGCTGCGCAGCGAGGTGGCGAAGCGGACTGCTGCGGCCTCGTCGCCGGGGTGCCACCAGACCAGCCCGGTCAGCACCAGTTCGCCGGGCTGCAGGTAGCGGGCGGGGTCCTGAAGGTCGGTGGAGGTCACCCCGGTGACCTGGCGGCCCAGCAGTTCCGGGGTGGCCCAGGCGACACCGATGTGCAGGCCGTCCAGCTCCAGCAGGTCTCCGACGATCATGTCTCGCTCCTTGTGCTCCGCGCGGGGCCCGTCCCACGGTCCCATCGCGAAAGCGAGGGGCGGGTGCGCACAGGCATCGTAAATGCAAGGCGAGACCGGGTGCTGAGCTCCTGTTCGATCACCCAGGGCGAGGCCCCCGACCTGGTGTCCGGCCCCAGTCGTCCGGCCAGTTGTGCTCCTGCTTGAATCGGGGCATCGCCGGGGAGCGAGCCGCGAATGCGAGGACCAAGGGACTTTCTTCATGGCATCCACCGGTGAAGATGTGCCTACATGTGGGGTATCTGCGGTTCGGCGCGGGTACCACCCCTCCCGGGCCGCCCGCGCGGTGCGGCCCGGGAGGGAAGGCCCATGAGCACGCCCGTCGGAGCGCCCCACCGAGCGGCCGCGGTGCAGCTGAGCGGCTGCCTGGACGCGCCGCTGCGGCTGACCGTCGCCGAGCTGCGCGAGCTCCCCGCCCACCGGGTCGAGGTCAGCTTCGACTGCCTGGGCGGCGGCCTCCGGCGGCACGGTTTCGAGGGGCCCAAGCTCTGGGACGTGCTGCGCGCGGCCGGCCCGCGGATCGACTTCACCGGCCGCGAGCAGCGCCTGGGGTTCCTGCTCACCGTCACCGGCGCGGACGGCCACCGGGCGGTGTTCTCCTGGGCCGAGATCGACCCGGCGCACCGCGACACGCGCAACTCTGCGGTTGCTTCTGAGGTAATGACGTGCAACCCTGGAGTTGCACTCAAAGTCCGCAGCGACGAAGGAGCACGCCATGAGCGAGGACCGGATCGAGCGCGAGACCCTGATCGAGGCGCCCCTGGAGCGGGTCTGGTCCCTGGTGGCCGAACCCGGCTTCTGGGTGGCCGACCCGGCGAGCGTGGCCGGCACCGTGGCCACGGAGGGCGGGTCGACGGTGGTGAAGAACCCCGAGTACGGCGAGTTCCCGGTGCGGGTGGAGAAGGTCGAACCGCCGACGTACCTGGCGTACCGATGGGCCAGCGCCTTCCCCGGCGAGGAGCTGCGGGAGGACAACAGCACCCTGGTGGAGTTCACGCTGACCGCGGAGGGCGGCGGGACCAGGCTGCGCGTGGTCGAGAGCGGCTTCGCGGCGCTGGCCGGCTCCGAGGCGCTGCGGAGCAAGGCCGTCGAGGACAACACCGGCGGCTGGCCCCAGGTGCTCGACGCGTTCAAGAAGCGCGTCGAACAGCAGGCCGCGTGACCGACGAACGCCCCGGCGCCGGTGCGGGGGTCGACGGCGTCCTGGCCGCCCTGGCCGACCCGACCCGGCGTCAGCTGCTCGACCTGCTCGCCGACCGGGGCGAGGCCACCGCGACCGCGCTCGCCGAACAACTGCCCGTCACCCGGCAGGCGGTGGTCAAACACCTCGCCGTGCTGGATGCCGCGGGGCTGGTCACCGGCGGTCGGGTCGGCCGCGAGGTGCGGTACGCGGTACGGCCCGCGGCCCTGGACTCGACCGCCCGCTGGATGGCCGGGCTCGCGGCCGACTGGGACCGCCGGCTGGCGACGATCAAGAGCCTCGCCGAGGCCGCGGAGCGGGACGCGCGCCGGTCCGGCGAGTAGTCGGGGGCGGGATATCGGGTTGAGGGCGGGGCGCGGCGGCTGCTAGGAATCCGGGGTCCGCCGCACCCCACCCGATAGCCCGTAGGAGATGACCGTGATACCCGGAGAGCTGATCCGACTGCGCCCGATGGAACCGGCGGACGCCGAGGCGCTGTGGCGCTGGAACAGCGACCCGGAGGTGATGCGGTGGATGCAGGACGGCTACCGGCAGACCCTGGCGAACGTGGTCAAGGCCATCGAGGGCCGCGAGCGCAACGGGTACGGGGACGTCCTTTACGGCGTCGAGGCCAAGGCCGACGGCCGCCTGATCGGGCTGGTCCGGCTGCACGGCGCGGAGCCGGAGACCGGCATCGCCGAGATCGACATCTACCTGGGGGAGAAGGACTACTGGGGCGGCGGCTACGGCACCGACGCGATGCGCACCATGTGCCGGTACGGCTTCGAGCAGATGCGGCTGCACCGGATCCAGCTCACCGTCGTCGCCGAGAACGAGCCGGCCCGGCACATCTACCGCAAGCTCGGCTTCGTGGAGGAGGGCCGCCTGCGGCAGGTGTTCCGCCGGGACGGCCGGTGGCACGACCAGTACCTGATGGGGCTGCTGGAGGGCGAGCTGCGCTGACAGGCCGCCGGCGTGGCTCAGACCTCGCCGAACTCGCCGTCGGCGGCGGCCGCGACGAACGCGGCCCAGGCCCGGCGGTCCATCCGGAGCACCGGCCCGGACGGGTCCTTGGAGTCGCGGACGGGCACGACGCCGGGGTGCCCGGGGGCGATCTCGATGCACTGGCCGCCGCCGTTGCTGTAGCTGGACTTGAGCCAGGCGGCGCCGTTCGTCCCAGGGGTCTCGGCCATGTTGCACAGTTCCTTCCGTCTCGCGCGGATCATCGCCAGGGAATCGGGTTGGGGCAGTGCGTCAACCTGGAGCTGATCGTAGCCCTTGGTCCACTCCGCGACCGTTTCGACATCGCGATCCAGGAAGCCGCGTTGCAGCGTCTCGGTGTAGCCGATGTTCGTCCCGTCCCGGAGTGTCAGCAGCGTGACCGGCAGGGTGAACGGGACCCGCTCGCCCAGGGCGAACGGCGCCACCTGGATGACGACGCCCGGTCGCTGCGCGAGGCGTTCGAGCCGGCCGAGCTGCTCGGCCATGACCTGGGGCCCGCCGACCGTCCGGCAGAGCGCGCTCTCGTCCAGGACAACGTGCAGCAGCGGAGCCGGCGTTCGAGTCAGCAGGCGCTGCCGCGCCAGCCGAAAGGCGATGCGCTCGGCCGCCTGCTCCTGACTGATGCTGCCGCGCAGCATGGCGGCCGACACCAGCGCGGTGGCGTACCGCTCGGTCTGGAGCAGGCCCGGGATCACCGCGAGTTCGAACAGGCGGAGTTCGGTCGCCACCGCCTCCTGCTGGGCGAACTCCGGGAAGCCGTCGATCAGTGACTCGTGCCCGAGGTGCCACCACATCAACGCGAGCGTCCCGCCGGTCTCCAGGACGCCGTCCGCCAGCGCCGCGAACTTCGCCGAGGGCACGCGGTCCGCGCGCTCGACGCAGGACACGTACGCACCGGAGTAGTTGACGTGCCGTCCGAGCTGGTCCTGGGTCAGTCGCCGTGCGGTGCGGAACCTGCGCAGCTGGACGCCGAAGGCGGCCAGGGGCGAGGTGGAGGGGTCGACCTCCCGGATGTTCACGCCTGCCTCCGATTCAACAGTGCGGTCTGTCGAGTTGAAGTCGCTCCGATGCTACCGCCGTACCGTCATGCTCTGTAGCGGAACGACTACACAGAGGAGTCAGTCATGACGGTGGGCGAGAGTGGCGGGCCGGAGCGGTCGGGGCCGAGGCCGGGTGAGCTGGTCCGGGACCACCGGTCCGATCGGGTCGGTGTGCTGATGGACGTCCACGGGGGGCGGCTGTACCTGCGGCCGCCGGGCGGCGGCGTCGAGTGGACCACCGAGCCGGACCAGGTCGGCCCGGCGGGCGGTCCCGACCTGCGGGAGCCGGCGTGAGGCGGCGCCTCGCCGCGGCCCGCCGGGCCCACGGGCTGGCCCGGCGGCTGGCCCTGGCGGCGGGCGCCCGGGTGCGGCTGGTCGCCGGGCCGGCCGGCTACCTGCTGTCGCTGCCCGTGCCGCAGGACTCGGATCGGCTGGCGGCGGTGCTGCCCCTGCTGGCGCTGGCGGACCGGTTCGGGCACACCACCCGGGGCGGCGGGGTGGTGTGGTGCGCCGTCGACCGCGCGCCGCAGGGCGCCGGGGGCGGGGAGCCGGGGCGGCTCAGGGGATCACGGCGGCCCGGACGCAGAGCACGTCCGGCAGGTGCGAGGTGAGCAGTCGCCAGCTCTCGCCGTCGTCCGCCGAGCCGTACACCTCGCCGTTGCGGTTGCCGAAGTAGACGCCGCCCGGTTCGGCGTCGTCGGTGCACAGCGCGTCCCGCAGCACCACGCCGTAGTGTGCGCCGCCGGGCAGGCCGGTGGAGAGCGGGTGCCAGCTCTCGCCGCCGTCCTGGGTGCGGTAGACCCGGCAGCGGTGGCCGGCCGGCAGCCGGGCGTAATCCGCGTCGAGCGGGAAGAGGTAGGCGGTGCCGGGGCGGCGTGGGTGGGTGGCGAGGCCGAAGCCGAAGGTGGCGGGCAGGCCGTCCTCGATCGGGCGCCAGCTGCCGCCGCCGTCGTCGCTGCGGTAGACCCCGCCGTGGTTCTGCAGGTAGAAGCGGTCGTGGTCGCCGGGGTCGGCGGCGACCTTGTGCACGCACTGGCCGAACTCCGGCGCCGGGTCGGGCAGGAACTCGGCCCTGATCCCGGTGTTGGACGGCTGCCAGCTCCGCCCGCCGTCGGCGGTCCGGTAGACGCCGCCGGTGGAGACCGCCACGGTGACCCTGGCCGGGTCGCGCGGGTCGGTGAGGACGGTGTGCAGGCCCTGGCCGCCGAAGCCGGCGGCCCACTCGGCGCGCTGCGGGTGCTCCCAGAGCGCGTCGACCAGCTCGAAGCTCTCGCCGCGGTCGGTGGAGCGGAACAGGGCGGCCGGCTGGGTGCCCGCGTAGACCACCCCGGGCGCCTCCGCGCCCGCCGGTTCCAGGGCCCAGACCCGCTCCAGCGAGGTCCCGGTGTGCTCGGGGAAGCGGACCGCGGGCCGGGGCGGCTCCTGCCAGCTCGCCCCCAGGTCGTCGGACCACCAGACCGAGGGCCCCCAGTGGCTGGAGTCGGCGCCCGCGAGCAGCCGCACCCGCTCCTCGCGCCGGTCGATCGCCAGCGAGTACACGGCGTTCATCGGGAAGTGCGGCCCGGTGAAGGCCCACTCCCGCCGATCGCCGCTGCGCCCCAGGAAGAGGCCCTTCTGCGTGCCGACGGCCAGCAGCACCTCGGTCATGGCGAACCCACCTACCCGGTCTCGGAGGACCCCCGGCGCCAGTCTGCTCCGGGCCGCGGCGGGCCGCACGCCACCGCGCCGGGAATGGACCGGCACCCCGAGGTGGTTTAGGATTCAACAAGAACGGTCCCGCACCGGAGGAGATGCCGACCATGGCTGCCACGATCGACCTGCGCCGCGCCGACGAGCGCTTCCACACCCGGACGGGGTGGCTGGACTCCCACCACTCCTTCTCGTTCTCCAACCACTGGGACCCGGCCAACACCCACTTCGGGCTGCTGCTGGTCTCCAACGACGACGTGGTCGCGCCGGGCACCGGCTTCGACACCCACCCGCACCGGGACATGGAGATCATCACCTGGGTGCTGGACGGCGCCCTGGTGCACCAGGACTCCGAGGGCCACAACGGCATCGTCTACCCGGGCCTGGCCCAGCGGATGAGCGCCGGTACCGGCATCCTGCACAGCGAGAAGAACGACTCCTGGACCATCGACGGGCAGCCGGAGCACCGCGACCCGGTCAGGTTCATCCAGATGTGGACCATCCCGGACGCGGCCGGCACCGTGCCCGGCTACGAGCAGCTGGACATCAACGACCAGCTCGCCCAGGGCGGTTGGACCACGCTGGCGTCCGGGATGGGCAAGCACTCCGCGCAGCGGGCGATCGGCATCCGGCAGAAGCACGCCGCGCTGCACGTCGCCCGGGTCCGCCCCGGCGAGACGCTGGAGCTGGCCACCGCGCCGTTCGTCCACCTCTACGTGGCGCGCGGCGAGGTCTCGGTGGAGGGCGCGGGGCTGCTGGCCCAGGGCGACGCGGCGCGGATCACCGGCGCCGAGGGCCAGCGGGTGACCGCCGGCCCCGAGGGCGCCGAGGTGCTCCAGTGGGAGATGGACGCCGCGATCGCCATCGGCTGACGCGGCTACCGGCCGTCCCGGCAGCCCTCCAGCAGCCGGAGCCAGACCTCGCTGATGGTCGGGTAGGAGGGCACGGCGTGCCAGAGCCGGTCGATCGGCACCTCGCCGACCACGGCCACGGTCGCCGAGTGCAGCAGCTCGGCGACCGCGGGGCCGACGAAGGTGGCGCCGACCACCACCGAACGGTCCTGGTCGAACACCACCCGGGCCCGGCCGGTGTAGCCGTCGGCGTACAGCGAGGCGCCGGCCACCTGGCCGAGGTCGTGGTCGACCGCCCGCACGTTCAGCCCGCGCTGCCGGGCCTGCGCGACGGTCAGGCCGACCGAGGCGGCCTCCGGCTCGGTGAACACCACCTGCGGAGGTCCGGCGGTGTCGGCGCTGGCGGCGTGCGCGCCCCAGCGGCCGGTGTCCGCCTGCTCACCGCGGGCCCGGGCGGCGATCGCGGCGCCGCTGATCCGGGCCTGGTACTTGCCCTGGTGGGTCAGCAGGGCGCGGTGGTTGACGTCCCCCGCCGCGTACAGCCAGCCGCCGGGCACCTCGGTGACCCGGCAGCTGTCGTCCACCGCGAGCCAGCTCCCGGCCGCGAGGCCGACCGTCTCCAGGCCGATGTCCTCGGTCCGCGGGGCGCGCCCGGTGGCGTACAGCACCTCGTCGGCGGTGATCGCACCGCCGCCGGCGAGCAGCAGCTCGACCGGGCCGCCGTCCGCTCGGCGCACCTCGCCGACCTCGGTGCCCAGTCGGACGTCCACGCCGGCCGCGCGCAGCCCGTCCGCCACCAGTTCGCCGGCGAACGGCTCCATCCGGTCCAGCAGCCGCGCGCCGCGCACCAGCAGCACCACCTCGGAGCCCAGCGAGCGCCAGGCGGTCGCCATCTCCACCGCCACCACGCCGCCGCCGACCACCGCGAGCCGGCCCGGCGCCCGCTCGGCGCTGGTGGCGTCGCGGCTGGTCCACGGCTTCGCCCCGGCCAGCCCGGGCACCTCCGGCAGGACGGCGCGGCTGCCGGTGCAGACCGCGACCGCGTGACGTGCGGTCAGCACCCGGTCGCCGACCCGGACCTTGCGCTCGCCGGCCAGCCGCCCGTGACCGCGCACCAGGTCGATGCCGGCGCCGCGCAGCCAGTCGACCTGGCCGTCGTCCTTCCAGTGCGAGGTGAACGCGTCCCGGCGGGCCAGCACCGCGGCCTGGTCCAACCGCCCTTCGGCGGGCACCCCGGGCAGCGCGCGGGCGTGCGCGAGCGCGGAGCCCGGGCGCAGCAGCGCCTTGCTCGGCATGCAGGCCCAGTACGAGCACTCGCCGCCGACCAGTTCGCTCTCCACCAGCACGGTGCGCAGCCCCGCCGCGGCCGTCCGGTCGGCGAGGTTCTCGCCGGTCGGCCCGCCCCCGAGGACCACCACGTCGTACTCATCGGCCTGTTCGGACATGGTTCTCCCTCGACGTCGGACACGGCACCGCCCCATCCTCTGCCGGGGGGCGGTGCCGTGGCCAGTGCCCGCCGCCGGTGTGTCGCTCCGGGGCCGGGCCGTCGCTCGGTGGCGGTCAGAGCACCGCGGGGGCGAGTTCGCCGGTGTCCGACCGGTCCGGGACGGGGCCGCGCATCAGGCGTTGCGGGCGGCGCAGCAGCAGGTAGCCGATGCCGAGCAGGGTGACCACGCCGGTGCCGAGCAGGGCGGCCCAGACCTGGTACCAAGGCGCGCCGGGTGGGGCCAGGACGGCGCGCGGCCAGCAGATGTTGAGCACCTCCAGACCGGTCCACAGCACGGCGAGGGCGTTCAGCGGGGTGCCCCAACGCCCGTACGAGACCGCGCCGCCGGGGCGCCAGGTGCCGCGCAGGCGGGCGATCAGCGCGGCCAGGCTGAGCAGGAAGAACGGCAGGAAGGTGGCGGCGGTGCCGAAGGTGATCAGGCTGCCGATCGCGGTCGACTCCAGACCCAGCGGCAGCGCCGCGGCGCTGATCAGGGTGGCCGCCACCAGGCCGCCGATCGGGGCCCGGTGCCGGTTGACCCGGCGGACCTTGCCGGCGAACGGGAAGACGCCGTCCCGGGCGAGCGAGTAGAGGCCGCGGGCGGCGCCGCCCTGCGAGGCCATCAGGCAGGCGGTGAAGCTGACCAGCACGACCAGCACGAACGGCTTGGCGGACCAGTCGCCGAAGCCGGTGGTGACGGCGGTGGTCACCGGGTCGAGGTCGGTCCCGGCGACCACGGCGGCCGGGTCCGGGTGGGCGAGCACCACCGAGACGGCGTTCAGGATCACCACCGCGCCCACGCTGAGCAGCGCCCACCGCATGGCCCGCGGCACCTGGCGGGCGGCGTCCTTGGTCTCCTCGGCGGTGGAGACGCAGGCGTCGAAGCCGATGAAGGCCCAGCCGCCGACCGCGACCACGGCGAGGAAAGCCATCAGGCCGCCGGTGCCGGTGGTGGCGGGGGCATCCAGGGTGTCGGTCAGCACGCCGATCCCGTGCTGCCGGTAGAACAGCAGCAGCGCCAGCCCCACCAGCACCGAGGCGACGGCCTCGGCGGCGATGCCGAGCGAGACGATGCGGCGCAGCAGGTTGATGCCGTAGGCGTTGACCAGCGTGCAGGCCAGCAGGAAGGCGGCGGCCGCCAGCACCAGCCGGGCCGGGGTGGGGGTGGCGCCGAACAGCGCGAAGAACCAGGGCGCGGCCAGGTAGGCCACGGTGGTGTTGGCGAACATCACCGCGAACTGCCACATCCAGCCGGTCATCCAGGCGAACGAGGGCGGGGCCAGCCGCCGGCTCCACTGGTACGCGCCGCCGGCCAGCGGCCACTGCGAGGCCAGCTCGGAGTAGACGCAGACCACCAGCAGCTGCCCGAGCAGGCAGATCGGCAGCGCCCACACCCAGGCACCGCCGAAGACCCCCATGCCGACCTGGGCCACCGCATAGAGGCCGACCACCGGGGAGACCACGGCGAAGCCCATCGAGATGTTACCGAGCACGCCCAGGCTGCGCCGTAGCTCCTGCCGGTAGCCGAGCGCCGCGAGCTGGTCGCTGTCGGCCACCGCGGCGGGGGCGTGTGCTCTCGGGGGGTTCTCGGTCATGTCCGGGCCACCTTGCCGTCGACGAAAACTAACTTTGTTAGTCGGGGACGGTAGCCCCTGGCCGCCGAGGAGGGAAGGGGTCGACACCAGCTGTAACGTGACCGCGTCGGCGGCGGCCGCCGACGCCGGACAGGAAGGGCGGGGGAGCGTGGGGCGACCGAGCAGGGCGCTGCTGAGCAGGGAGATCATCGCCCGGGCCGCGCTGGAGCTGATCGACGGCAGCGGTGCCGAGGGCCTCACCATGCGGGCCCTGGCCGACCGCCTCGGGGTGAAGGCCGCCTCCCTCTACAACCACCTGGCGGGCCGCGACGAGCTGCTGGACGCGCTGGCGGAACTGGTCAACGAGGAGATCGACCTCACCCCGTTGGAACGCGCCGACCGCTGGGAGGGCCTCGCCGGGTACGCCCGCGGCTACCGCGCGGTCTTCCTGCGGCACCCCAACACCATTGCGCTGCTCGCCCGCCGCCGGGTCGAGGCCGGCCGCCAGCTGCTCACCTACGACTCCCTGCTGGCCGCGCTCGGCCGGGCCGGACTCGCCCCCGCCGACGCGGCGGAGGCCGCCGCCGCCCTGGACTACCTGGTGCTCGGCTCGGCCCTGGAGACCTTCAGCGCCGGCTTCACCCGGGACAGCGGCTCCTACCGCCCGCGCCACCCCGCCCTCGCGGGGGCACTGGAGGCCTCCGCCGCCCGCGGCCCCGGGCTGGACGAGCGCGGCTTCGAGCTGGCCCTGCGGCTGCTGCTGGACGGCCTGGCGGCCCGGGCGGCCCGCTCGGCCTGACACGGCGGCCGGGCCCGGACATGCCGGTGGGGGCCGGCTCGTCCCGGCCCCCACCGCTCGGGGGAGCGCTCAGCCCTGCGCCTGGGCCTGCGCCTTCTGCTCCGCCACGTTGGCGTGCACCTCGGCCATGTCCAGCTTGCGGGCCTGCGCGATCAGGTCCTCCAGGGCCGGCTCCGGCAGCGCACCGGCCTGGGAGAACACCAGCACGCCCTCACGGATGATCGCCAGGGTCGGGATCGACTGGATGTCGAAGGCCGCCGCCAGCTCCTGCTGCGCCTCGGTGTCCACCTTCGCGAAGGTCAGGTCGGAGTGCCGCTCGGCCGCACGCTCGTACACCGGCGCGAACATCCGGCAGGGGCCGCACCAGCCCGCCCAGAAGTCGATGAGGACGAACTCCTTGCCCTCGGCCCCTTGGACCAGCTCGTCGAAGTTGTCCTTGGTCAGTTCGACCGTGCTCATCGGTTTCTCCCTGCCCTTCGGTAGTGACTCGGTCGCGTCAACGGACAGCCTGCCCGGTCTATTCCGAAAAAACTTTCCGCCACGTTGAACACGCACCCCGAAACGCTCGTATCCCTGGATGAGCGGGTGCCGGACGGCGCTCGCGGGGGCCGTCGAAGCCACCCGAACAATCAACCGACACACGCCATGTGGGGGATCCGCCATGCCCAAGTTCAGCCGCGCCGCCGCTTTCGCCGCCGCCTCCGTCGCCGCGCTGGTGCTCGTCACCGCCTGCGACTCCGACACCGACCCGGCCGGTTCGTCCGCCCCGGCGGCCCAGTCCGGAGCCCAGTCGGGCGCCCAGTCCGGTGCTCAGGCCGGAGCCGCGCAGAGCCCGGCCACCGCCGACAACGGCAAGCCCGCGCTGCAGACCACCAGCTCCGGCACCCTCGGCACGATCGTCACCGACGGCAACGGCTACACCCTGTACCGCTTCGACAAGGACACCGCCAAGCCGCCCATGTCGAACTGCAACGGCGGCTGCGCGACCACCTGGCCGCCCGCTCCCGCCACCGACAACCCCCAGCTCAAGGGCATCGACAGCAAGCTGGTCGGCACCGTCACCCGGGCCGACGGCAGCAAGCAGCTCACCCTGAACGGCTGGCCGCTGTACCGCTACGCCCCCGACACCAAGCCCGGCGACACCAAGGGCCAGGGCGTCGGCGGCACCTGGTTCGCGGCCGCCCCGACCGGCGCCAAGGCGGGCGCCACCCCGGCCGGCCCGAGCCCCAGCGACAGCGGCTACGGCTACTGACCGGGCGGGACGGGTGCGGCGCGGGCGCCCGCGCCGCACCCGATGTGGGTATCGACAGATCCGGCCGCCGACTTGAGGCGGCCGCCGGTAGCGACCGACGGAATCCGCCCTCTCGGGGGCCCGTCTCGACCTGGAGGCAACGGGTGCGCAAGGATGGCACCGTGACCGACCTTCCCCGCGCCGCCGGACACCGCTCCGGCGGCGGCCCGCCGACGGGCCCGGGGCCGGACGAGGAGCTGATGCGGACGCTGTACCGCGACCACGCCGGCCCTCTGTTCGGCTTCGTGCTGCGGCTGGTCGCGGGCGATCGGCAGCGGGCGGAGGACGTCGTGCAGGAGACCCTGGTCCGGGCCTGGCGCAACATCCACCGCCTGGACGTGGACCACGGATCGGTCCGGCCCTGGCTGGTGACCGTCGCCCGGCGGATCGTGATCGACGGTCACCGCAGCAGTCTGGCCCGCCCGCGCGAGGTGGACCCGTCACCGCTCGAACTGCTGCCCGCCGAGGACGAACTCGAAAAGGCGCTGCGATTGATGACCATCTCCGATGCGCTCGACGACCTCAGCCACGCCCATCGCGAGGTCATCGTCGCCACCTATCTGAAAGGCTGTACGGTCAATGAGGCGGCAGCCGAACTCGGCATCCCGGCAGGCACAGTCCGGTCCCGGATCTTCTACGCCCTGCGCGCGCTGAAGATCGCGCTGGAGGAGCGAGGAGTGACACCGTGACGTCGTATCAGGACGAGCACCTCGACGTCGGCGCGTACGTCCTCGGCGTCCTCGACCCGGCCGACCGGCTGCGGTTCGAGGCGCACCTGGCCGGTTGCCCGCGCTGCGCCGGGGAGGTCGGCGAGCTCGGCGGCCTGGAGCCGCTGCTGGCCGAACTCGCGGAAGCCGGACCGGTCCTGGAGCAGCCGAGCGACCACCTGCTCGGCCGCCTGGTGGACGAGGTCGCGGCGGCCCGGCGGCGCAGCCGCACCCGGCGGCTGGTGCTGGTCGCGGCCGCGGCCGTGCTGGTGGTCGGCGGACCGGCCGTGACGCTGGCGGCCACCGCCCAGGACCCCAAGCCCGCCGCCGTGGCCACCCAGCAGTTCAGCGCCACCGACCCGGCCACCGGGGTGTCCGCCACGGTCGGGGTGACCGGCAAGAAGTGGGGGAGCCAGGTCAGCCTGGCGCTGTCCAACGTGGCCGGCCCCAAGCAGTGCGACCTGATCGCCGTCTCCCGCGGCGGTGAGCGCCAGACCGTCACCAGCTGGTCCGTCCCACCGGCCGGCTACGGCAGCGACGCCGCCCTGCAGACCTCCGGCGGCGCGGCCCTCCAGCCCTCCGAGATCGACCACTTCGAGGTCCGGACGCTGGACGGCCAGCAGCTCCTGGTGTCCGTCCCCACCAAGATCTGACCGGCGAGGGACCACCGGCCCGATCTACGGCGCCACCGCGATGCCGAGGGAGTCGGCGCCCATCGGCTTCGGGGCGCCCTTCTCGTAGAAGACGTCGAGTTCGGCGATGGTGAAGCCGGCGTCGGTCAGCAGGCCGACGATCGGGCGGGTCAGGTGGCAGCCGGCGAAGACCCGCACCTCCAGCGGGTCCAGGCGGTGCTGCCAGCGGCGGACGTCCTCGTCCGGGGCCAGGCCGTGCTCGACGAAGTGCAGCGTGCCGCCGGGCTTGAGCACCCGCCGGACCTCGCGCAGGGCGGCGCCGGCGTCCGGGATGGTGCACAGCGTCCAGGTGGAGAGCGCGGCGTCGTAGGTGTCGTCGGCGAACGGCAGCGACTGGCCGTCCAGCCCCGCGCGCTGGACCAGGACGGGCGTCGCCGCGAGCCGCTTGCCCGCCAGCCGCCACCCCACGTCGGAGGGTTCGACCGCGTCCACCCGCGTGACGGCCGGCGGGTAGTAGGGGACGTTGAGCCCCGAGCCGAAGCCGATCTCCAGCACCTCACCGCGCAGCCCCGCGCACACCCGGCGCCGCAGCGGCCTGGACTCCTTCATCCCGCAGGCGACGTTCACCAGTCGTGGCACGACCTGCTCGGTGTAGATCCCCATGGCGACCTCCGCTGCTCACCTCCAAGTCTGGCACCGGCACCGCCGGGCCGGACTACCCCGCGAGGACGCGGCGCAGCGCCCGGCCGTAGTGGCGGGCGAACCGCCGCTGCAGGAGCGGCACCACCGGGCCGGCGAGCCGGGTGTACCAGCGGCCCGGGCGGCTGAAGGCGGTGACCGAGAACCAGACCCCGAGCGCCTGGTCCAGCTCCACCACGAAGGCCTCCTCGCCGCACTCGGGATGGCCGGCGAGGGTGCCGTACGAGAAGCCGATCCGGTCCGGCTCGTGGGCGGCCCACACCACCCGGCACGGTGCGGTGATCCGCAGCGGCCCGGCGCCGATCGCGCAGTGCACCCGGGCTCCCGCCTCGGCCCGGACGGCGGGGGAGTAGACCTGGACGCCCGCCGCGCGGTGCATCCGCCAGTCGGTGACGGCGGCGCCGGCGGCCTCCAGCACGTCCCGGCCGTGGCCGATCAGCACCCGGTGGCGCAGGTGGTGGTACCCGGCGGGGAGCGGCCCGGGGCGGGTGGCCGCGCCGACCTCGGGGTAGCTGAACGGCTTCGCGGTCATCGCTGCTGCTCCTTCGTCACCGGGCCCGGACTCGCCCCGGCGGAGACTCTACGCGCAGAATTGAACGTGTTCAACAGGGCCCTGGGCGGCCCCCTCGGCGCACACTGAGAGGTGGAGGAGGCCATGCGCGCCCGGCCGGCCTGCGGCCGTCGTCGTGTGGGCGGATGCCATGTCGAAGAGCCCGTTGGTCTGTCCCCGCTGCGGTCGCCCCCAGCGGGTGGTGCCCGGTGGCCCCGAGCGGCCCGCCAAGACGGTGCACGCGGACACCGGCCGGGAGGACTGCGACCCGGCCGGGGCCGGACGGTCGCCGCAGTGAGCGCGGAACGGCACACCCAGGAGGTGCTGCGATGAGAACCCTGGTCGGTTGGCACATCGAGATGGAGTTCCAGGAGGAGGGCGACCGCACCAAGGCGGTGGCCATGGTCCGCCTCGCGGACGGTACCGAAGTCCGCTCGCACGGCTACAGCACCCGGCACCACGCGGACGCTCCACAGCTCAGGGTCGGTGAGGAGGTGGCCGGGGCCCGCGCGCTGAACGATCTCGCCATGCAGCTGCTCACCAAGGCGCACGAGGAGCTCAAGTCGAACGTGACGGCCCCGGACTACCCGCTGATGTGAGGCTGCTCCAGCCGGCCCCCGGCCGCCGTGCCCGCGACGGGGCGGCCGGGGGCCATGACCGCCCGGGACCGCTCGGCCCACCGCACGGCGGGCCGCATCGCGGCCCCCGCCAGCGCGAACACCCCGCCCAGCAGCAGCCAGCCCGGCGCGCCCCACCCGAGGACCACCGTGGTCAGCAGCAGCGGGCCGATCGTCCTGGCCACCGCCACCCCGCTGCCGAAGAACCCCTGGTACTGGCCCTGCCGATCGGCCGGGGCCAGCCCGAAGCCGATCTCCCAGGAGCCCGAGGCGAGCAGCATCTCGCCGACCACCTGGAGCGCGGCCGAGGCCAGCAGCACCCCGGCGGCCGCCCACGCCGCCCCGCCGGAGCCGGACACCGCGAAGCCGGCGCAGGACACGGCCAGCACCAGGCCCGCGTGTCGCACGTACCGGGCCGCGGTGCCCAGCCCGTCCACCCGGCCGGCCACCCGGACCTGGAACAGCACCACGCTCACCGTGTTGAGCACCAGCAGCGCCGCCGCCGTCCAGTCCGGGGCGGTGGTCCGCTGCACGATCCACAGCGGCAGGATCAGCGAGAGCAGCGGCATGTAGAGCAGCAGCACCGCGTTGACCAGCGCCACCACCGCGTACGGCCGGTCACGCAGCACGGCCAGCCGGGGCCCGCCGCCGGTGCCGGCCGGGGCCGGGGCGGTGGCGGGCAGCCGGCGCAGCAAGGCGGCGGCGACCAGGAAGCTGAGCGCGTCCACGGCCAGCACCGCCAGGTAGGCGGCCCGGGTGTCGTAGTGCAGGGCCACGCCGCCGAGGGCGGCGCCGACGGCCAGCCCGGCGTTCACCGTCGACTGGAGGTGGGCCCGGGCCGTGGTCCGCTCCGCGGGTGGCACCAGCGCCGCCAGCAGCGCCTGCCGGGCCGCCGAGAGGCCGCACTGCGCGCAGGCGTACAGCACGGCGCCGGCCAGGAAGACCGGGTACGAGCGGGCCACCAGGAACACCCCGACCGAGCCGGCCGTGGCCACCGCCAGCAGGGCGGCGACCCCGCGCGGGCCGCGCCGGTCGGCGAGGTGGCCGAGCGGCACCCCGGCCAGCGCGCCGATCGCCCAGCCGAGGGTCAGCCCGAAGCCGATCCGGGTCGGCGTCAGCCCCACCACCCGGGTGAAGTACAGCGCGGAGCAGACCAGGAACGCGCCGTCCCCCAGCGCGTTGGTCAGCTGGGCGGCGGCCAGCCGCCGGGCCGGACCGGCCGGCGGGATCAGTCTGCTGCCCATCCGGGCCCCCTCCCAGGATCAGTGACAGCACCCTAGGGCACGGCACCGACAACCGGGTGGGGCCCGGGTGTTCAGAGCAGATCCGCCAGCGGGACCCGGCCGTTGGTCAGCTTCTCCGGGTCGATCCGGCGGCCCGAGCGGACCAGCTCGCGGATCGGGTCGGTGACGTCCCAGACGTTGACGTTCATCCCGGCCACCACCTGGCCGTCGGCCAGCCAGAAGGCGATGAACTCACGGGCGGCGACGTCCCCGCGGAAGACCACCCGGTCGTAGCCGCCCGGCTCGGCGTAGCCGGTGTACTCCATCCCGAGGTCGTACTGGTCGGTGAAGAAGTACGGCACCCGGTCGTACACGGCCTCCCGGCCGAGCATCGACAGCGCCGCCACCTTGGGCTGGTTGACCGCGTTGGCCCAGTGCTCGACCCGGATCGGCTTGCCGTAGAGCGGGTGGAAGGCGTTGGCGACGTCGCCGGCCGCGAAGATGTCGGGATGCGAGGTGCGCAGGTGCTCGTCGGTGCGCACACCGTTGTCGACGCTCAGCCCGGCCGCCTCGGCGAGCGCGGTGTTCGGGCTGATACCGACGCCGACCAGGACGGTGTCGGCCGGCACCAGGGCGCCGTCGGCCAGCCGCACCCCCTGGTCGGTGAGCTCCGCGACCTGGACACCGAAGCGCAGGTCCACACCGTGCGCCCGGTGCAGGTCGGCGAAGACCTGGGCGACCTCGCGCCCGAGCACCCGCAGCAGCGGCAGCTCCGCGGCCTCCAGCACCGTCACCTGCGCGCCGGCCGCCCGGGCGGCCGCGGCGGCCTCCAGGCCGATCCACCCCGCACCGATGATCGCGATCCGCGCGCCGGGGCGGAAGTCCTCCCGCAGCCGGTCGCTGTCCCCGACCCGGCGCAGGTGCCGTACCGCCTCCCGGTCGCCGCCCGGCACCGGGAGCCGGCGCGGCGAGGAGCCGGTGGCCAGCAGCAGCTTCGACCAGCCGAGCCGGCTGCCGTCGGCCAGGGTCACCGTGCGGGCCTGCGGGTCGATCGCGGTGGCCGCGGTGCCGAGCCGCAGCTCCACCCCGTGCTCGGCGTACCAGCCGGCCGGATGGACGAAGATCTTCTCCCGCTCGGTGCCGCCCAGCAGGTAGCCCTTGGAGAGCGGCGGCCGCTCGTAGGGCCGCTCGGTCTCGTCGCCGATCAGCACGACGGGGCCGTCGAAGCCCTCCGCGCGCAGCGCTTCGGCGGCTTTCGCCCCGGCCAGGCTCGCGCCCAGGATGACGTATGAGGTGTCCATCTCGGCTCCCTACCCCGTTGCTCCGACCGCCCATCACACCCGAGACCGGGCCCGGCCGCCGCCAAGGCCACGCCGGAGTCACCCGGCCGGGCCGCACGCGCAATCCGGCCCGAATTGTCGGACACGCCCTAGGCTGAGCTCGGCAGGACCGGAAGGAGCAGCTCCGAATGGGTGATCCGATGGGCGAGAAGACGGTCAGGGTGCGCTGTGTCCCGGGGGCGCCGTGCTTTGTCAGCCTGACGGCCAGGGACCTCGACCTCGCGCAGGCGTTCTACGGACCGCTGCTCGGCTGGAGTTTCGAGGCCGGCCCCGACCGCTGGGGGCCCTACCTGCGGGCCGTGGTGGACGGCATCGAGGTGGCCGGCATCGGCGCCCTCGGCGGCGACTGGGACGTCCCGGTCGCCTGGACGACCATCATCGGCACCGAGAGCGCGGACCAGGCCGCCGACGGCGTCCGGGAGCGCGGCGGCACGGTCGCGGTGGGCCCGCTGGCCTTCGACGCCGGCCGGATCATCCTGGCCTCGGACACCGCCGGGGCGGCCTTCGGCATCTGGGAGGGCGAGCCGGCCGCCGAGAGCTGGATGGCGAAGCCGGGGACACCGTCCTGGCTCGAACTGCGCACCCCCGACCCGTTCGCGGCGGCGCTGTTCTACGGCGAGGTCTTCCGGTGGGACGGCCGGGATCCGGCGCACTTCGAGGTGCGCTACGAGCACGAGCGGGTGGTGCTGCGGGTGGAGGGCCGGAGTGTGGCCGCGCTGCGCGGGGCGGAGCCTGGCCTCGGCCCGCACTGGGAGGTGTTCTTCGCGGTGGCCGACACCGAGTCGGCGGTCCGGCAGGCCGTCGAGCTGGGCGGCAAGGTGGTGGGCGACCCGTCGGACACCCCGTACGGGCGGGTGGCCCGGCTGTGCGATCCGGAGGGCGCGCTGTTCTCGGTGATCGGCCCGCTCCGCGGGGGCGGCCCGGACTGACCGGTGCCGGGGCTCACCCGCACATCTCGTCCAGGAGATCGTCGAGCAGGCCGAGGTAGGTGTCGATGTCGGCCTCGTCGTGGGCGAAGCCCGCGTGCGGACCGGCGGAGGAGATGGCCTCCCACACGCCCCGGTTGGCGAAGTAGACCCGGCGGGTGTCCGAGAAGAGCGGGTCGAAGTCGCGGTGCGCCTCCCGCGCGTTCCGCGGCAGCTCGGGGCCCGGGCAGTAGCCGGACCGGGCACCGAACCGGTGGGCGCGCCAAGGGAGTTGGTGGGCGCGCGCGGCGGTCTCGATACCGTCGGCCAGGCGGCCGCCCAGCCGGGCGATCCGGTCGTGCTCGGCCGGCGTCATCAGCTCGCTCAGCACGACCTCGGTGCAGGCGAGCGACAGGGCGTTGGCGAACAGCGTGCCGCCCAGCGCGATCCCCACCGTGGCACCGGTCTCGTCGCCGAGCTGCGAGCCGACCAGCGCGGCCAGCTCCTCGGTCATGCCCCAGGCGCCGATCGGCACCCCGCCGCCGATGCCCTTGCCACCGGTGACCAGGTCGGGGGCGATGCCGTAGTGGGCGACCACGCCGCCGTACAGGTCGAACTGGGTGTGGGTCTCGTCCACCACCAGCAGGGTGCCGTACCTGCTGCACAAGGCGCGCAGCCCCGGCAGGAAGCCGTCGTCGGGCAGCACCGTGCCGCAGTTGGTCAGCACCCCCTCGACCAGCACGGCCGCGGTCCGCCTCGCGCGCAGCACCCGCTCGGCGGCGTCGAGGTCGTTGAAGTCCACCACCGCGAGGTCGTCCGGCGGCGTGCCCAGGCCGGTCGCCTCCGGGACCACGGCGCCGGCGCCCTCGTCCGCCCAGAGGGTCTCCTGGAGCTGGCCGTGGTACTTCCCGTCGAGGAGCAGCAGGCCCGGGCGGCCGGTGGCGACCCGGGAGACCCGCAGGGCCTCGGTGTTCGCGGTGCTGGCGGAGAGGGTGAACTGCCACTGCGAGAGCCCGAAGCGCAGCCGCAGCTGTTCGCAGACCGCCAGCGCCGGCTCCACCGGCAGGAACATCTGCACGCCCCGGGCGGCCTGCGCGGCGATCACCTCGGTCAGCCGGGGGTGGGCGTAGCCGAGGACGGTCGACATGTCGCCGACGTTGAAGTCCAGGTAGCTGTTGCCGTCGACGTCGGTGAAGGACGCCCCGCTGCCGTGCGACACCCACAGCGTCGGGGTCCGGTAGAAGGCGGTCATCCAGCTCATCGGTACGCCGCCGGGCATCAGCCGCCGGGCCCGAGCGTCCAGCGCCAGCGACTTCGGCACCCGGGCGTGGAAGGCCGCGTCCTCGCGCCGCCGGATCCGTTCCAGCGAGTCGCGCTGCCGTCCGGTCAGCCCGGTCGAGGAGTCCATGGGCACCCCTTCGCAGATCGGCGCCCGCCCTTCCACCCTAGGTGTCGGCGGCCCCGGTCGCAGGGCAGGCGGGGCATCGGCCGGCGTGCCGGTCAGGGGTGGCGCAGGCCCGCGAACAGCCGGTGCATCGCCTCGGGCAGCTCCTCGGGGCCGGCCACCGGGTGGTGGTACTCGAAGCGGGCGTCCAGCAGTTCGGAGCCGGTGCCGATCAGCCGCACCCGCAGGCCGAAGCGGTCGAGGGCGACCGGCTGGACGCTGTCGAGCGCGCCGACGGGGCCGGGCCAGGCGTGCCGGCCGCTCGGGCGGTCGAGCGCCCGTGCGCCGAGCAGGGCCAGCTGCTCCGGGTGCGCGGCGGACAGGTGCTGGAGCAGCGAGGCCTCGTCGGCGGCGACCGGGTCGGGCTCGGCGCGGGCGAAGGCGGCGAGGTCGACGCAGCAGTCCGAGCCCCAGAGGTCCTCGACCGCGAGGTGGTCGAGCTCCAGGCGCAGCAGCCCGTGCCCGGCGGCCGGCCGGTGGGGAAAGAGCTGCTCGATCCGCTCGATCCGCTCGGTGCCCTCGGGCGGGAGCAGGGTCAGCCGGCCGTGCGCGTGGGCCCGGGCCCGGATCCGCTGCGGGACGGCGACCGGTGCCACGTCCACCGCCTCCAGTTCGGCGGGCACCTCCTCGTTTCGGGACAGCGCCACCACCCGGTAGAGCGGGGAGGAGGTCTCCACCAGCACGGCCACCGCGCCGTCGGGCAGGCCCGCGCAGGTGACCAGCGGCGGGATGCCGGGCCGGTTCACCAGGTCGATGCCCGGTACGTCGACCACCACGGAGGAGGCGAACTGCAGGATCGTCCGGGCGCGCTCGGCGGCCGTCGGCGCGGTGCGGCGGGGCTCGACCCGGTCGGCGACGCGGGTCGGCAGGTTCTCGGCGTGGGGCATCCGTCCTCCTCGTTTCTTAGGTGAGCCTAACCTAAGAAACGAGGGCGGGGGAAGATGCCGCGCGATCGGCTCCGCCGGCCGGCGCCGGCGGTCAGCTCGGCCGGTCAGCTCGGCCGGTCGCCGCCCGGCACCAGCAGGCCGAGCTCGTAGCCGGCCGCGACCGCGGAGGCGCGGTCCTTGGCCGCCAGCTTGGCGTAGATGTGCAGCAGGTGGGTCTTGACGGTGGCCTCGCTGATGAACAGCCTGGCCGCCGCCTCGCGGTTGCCGGCGCCGCCGGCGATCAGTTGCAGCACCTCCAACTCGCGTGCGCTGAGCACCTCCTGCGCCGGGGCGCGGACCTGGCCGAGCAGCTTGGCGGCCACCGTCGGGGAGATCACCGAGGCCCCGCGCGCGGCCGAGCGGACCGCGTGGAACAGCTCCTCGCGGGCGGCGTCCTTGAGCAGGTACCCGGTGGCCCCGGCCCGTACCGCAGGCAGCACGTCGGCGTCGGTGTCGTAGGTGGTGAGCACCAGCACCTTGGCGGGCAAGCCGCGTTCGGCCATCGCGCGGATCGCCGAGACGCCGTCCATCCGCGGCATCCGCAGGTCCATCAGCACCACGTCCGGGCGCAGCGCCCCGGCCAGCACCAGCGCCTCGGCGCCGTCCCCGGCCTCGCCGACCACCTCGAAGCCGGCGGCGGTGGCGAACATGCCGCGCAGCCCGTCCCTGACCACCGGGTGGTCGTCCACGATGAGCAGCCTGATCGGCTGGTCCCCGTCCGTCATCAGCTCCGTCATCAGCTCTCCCTGCCGATCGCCGGGACGGTCACCGACACGGTGGTGCCGAGGCCCGGTTCCGTCTCCAACCCGACGTGCCCGCCGAGGTCCTGGGCGCGCCGGCGCATCGCCGCGAGCCCGTAGCCGCCGCCCTCGGCGCGGGAGACCTCGGCCCGCGCCCCGTCCACCCCGGCGCCGTCGTCCCGCACGTCCAGGGTGACCTGGTCGGGCAGGTAGGACAGGGTGACCCCGACCCGGGACGCGCCCGCGTGCTTGGCCACGTTGGTGAGGGACTCCTGGGCCGCGCGCAGCAGGGTGACCTCCACCTGCGGGTGCAGCGGCCGGGCGTCCCCGGTGACGGTGAGCCGGGCGGCCGGCCGGTTGAGCGCCTGCCACTGCGCCACCGCCTCGGCCAGCGCGCCGGGCAGCGCGGCCCGCTCCAGCTCCGGCGGGCGCAGCGCGTGCACGGCGCGCCGGGCCTGGTCGAGGCTGTCGCGGGCGAGCCGGGCGGCGTTGTCCAGGTGCCGCCGGACGTCCACGGCTGGGGAGCTCTGCTCGCGGGCCCCCTCGGCGGCCTGGAGCTGGGTGACGATGCCGGCCAGCCCCTGGGCGACGGTGTCGTGGATCTCCCGGGCCAGCCGCTGCCGTTCCTCGGTCACCCCGGCCTCCCGGGCCTGGGCGACCAGTTGGGCCTGCAGGCCGGCGTTCTCCGCCAGCAGGGCGGTCAACCGGCGGTTGGCCTCGGCGAGTTCGGCGTTGGCGGCCTTGCGGCTCAGGCTCAGCCGGTCGGTGGCCGAGTTCAGCGCGACGATCACCCCGGCCACCACCAGGTTGAAGGCCAGCACCGCCAGCAGGCTGCCCAGCTCCCGCCAACTGCCCGGTGGCACCCCGCCGGTCTGGGCCAGCGACCCCGGCAGCGCGGCCACCGCGACCCCCGCCACCCGGGCCGCGCCCGCCCGCAGGTGCTGCACGGCGTGCAGGTAGCCGGAGAAGGCGAAGAACCCGAAGTACGGGTTGCAGAGCACCAGCAGCAGGTTCAGCGCCACCAGCACGGTGAAGTGCGCCGGCCCGTGCCAGGCCCGGCGGCGGGCCGCGGGGAGCCGGTCGAGCCCGTCGCGCAGCAGCAGCCAGGCCGCGGCGGCCCCGGCCACCGAGATGGTGAGCGCCGCCGGTCGGGCCGTCGGCACCGGGACCACCAGCGCCAGCGCCAGCGAGACCAGCAGCGCGACGTAGGCGAGCGGGGCGAGCGCCCGGTCCAGGCGGTGCTGCCGACGGCCGAGGGCGGCCTCCCCCGAGGGGTCGGTCGCGGTCGGCTCCGGCCCGACCGGGCGCTTGATCATTCCCACCGGAACAGCTTGGCAGCGGCGGCGCCGCAGCCGAGCGCGAACAGCGCCAGTGTGACCAGGTCCACCCCGTGCGGGAGGTGGCCGGTCCAGGTGTCCTGCAAGGCCTGGACGGCCGCGCCGCTGGGGGTGAGGTCGCCGATCCGGCGCAGCAGTTCGGGGGTCAGGTCGCGCGGGATCCAGATGCCGGAGAAGAACATCATCGGGAAGAACAGCGCCGCGCCGATGGCGTTGCCGGCCTTGCCGGACGGGGCCACGGCCGCGACCAGCAGCCCCATCGCGAACAGCGCGCAGGCGGCGAGCACGAACGCCAGCAGGAATCCGAGCGGCTGACGCGGCAGCGGTACCCCGCAGACCAGCCCGACCGCCGTCACCAACAGCAGCGAGACCACCGCCACCGCCAGGTACAGCGGCAGCAGCGCGGCGAGCACCAGCGCCGGCCGGACGGGCCCGGCGGACAGCCGGCGCAGCACCCCCCGTTCGCGGTAGCCCGCCAGGACGGGCGGCAGACCGTTCATGGCCAGCGTGAGCAGGCTGAAGACGGCCAGGATCGGCGCGTACAGCTGAACGGTGCTCAGCCCGTGCAGGTCGGCCGAGGCGCGGCGCAGGGCCGGGATCGCGCCGAGCACAGCCATCAGGACGACCGGGAAGGCCAGGCTGAAGAAGGCGGTGGCCGGATCGCGCAGGAACAGCCGGGCCTCGACGGTGGCCAGGCGGCGCAGGGCGTGGGCGGTGGTGCTCATCGGGTCCTCCGGGCGGCGGTGCGGTCGGGGTCGGCGACCGCCGGGCGGTCGGTGCGGCTGGTGCGGGCGGCACGGTCGGGCTGCTCGGCGCGGTCCGGGCGGCCGGTCAGCGTGACGAAGGCGTCCTCCAGGCTGCGCTCGTGGATCCGCAGGCCGGTGACGACGATCCCGCGGCCGGCCAGCAGCCGGGTGACCTCGTCCGCGTACCCGCCGGTGCCGGTGACCTCGACCCGGCCGTCCCGCTCGGTCACCCCGGTCACCCCGGGCAGCCGCCCGAGCTCGGCCAGGTCCAGCGGGGCGGTGGGGCGAAAGCCGAGGGTGCCCGCGACGCCGGCCCGGGCGATCAGCTCCCGCGGGGTGCCCGAGGCCACGATCCGGCCGCCGTCCAGCACCGCGGCGCGGTCGCACAGCGCCTCGACCTCGTCCATGAAGTGCGAGACCAGCAGCACCGTGACGCCGCTGTCGCGGACCTCGCGGACCAGCTCCCAGGTCTCCCGCCGGGCCTTCGGGTCGAGGCCGGTGGTCAGCTCGTCCAGGAACGCCACCTGCGGGTTGCCGACCAGGGCGAGTGCGATGAACAGCCGCTGCCGCTGACCGCCGGAGAGCTTGCCGAAGGCGGTCCTGCGCAGCCCGCCCAGACCCCACTGCGTGGCCAGGTCGGCCGGATCGCGTGGCCGGGGGTAGAAGGAGGCGTAGAGCTCCAAGGCCTCGCCGACCCGCAGGGCGTCCTGCAGCCGGGTCTCCTGGAGCTGGACCCCGATCCGGGCGCGCAGCTCGTGCGCCTGGCGGACCGGGTCGAGGCCGAGCACCCGGACGGTGCCGGAGTCGGCCCGGCGCAGGCCCTCGCAGCACTCGACGGTGGTGGTCTTGCCCGCGCCGTTGGCGCCGAGCAGGCCGAAGATCTCGCCCTCGCCGACCGTCAGGTCGACGCCGTCCAGCACGCCGCGCCCCCGGTAGGCCTTGCGTAGTTGGGACACCTCGATGACCGCCACGGCCACCACCCCCCGCTGTTCTCGTCCGCCCGGCTCCCTGCCGTGCTACGAGCCTCCCGCGGGGGAGCGCCCGGCCTCATCGACCGGTCGGCCACATCTGCGGCGGCCGCGGTGGAGGGCCGTCAACCGATCGGTTGATGCCGGGCGGCGCCGGACTCAGCCGGGGTGGCGGTCGTTGAGGATCTTCTGGAACAGCACGTGGTCCCGCCACTGCCCGTCGATCAGCAGCAGCTTCGGCGCGGTGCCGATCACCTGGAAGCCGCTCTTGAGGAGCACCTTCTGCGATCCCGGGTTGTCGGTCGCCGCGCCGGCCTCCAGCCGGTGCAGCCCGAGCTGCTGGTCGGCGGCCCGGCAGACCAGCGTCACCGCCGCGCTGGCCAGGCCCCGGCCGACGTGCCCGGCGTCGATCCAGTACCCGAGGTTGGCACTGTGCAGCGGGCCGCGCACCACGTGGGAGAGCGTGACCGTGCCGACGATCTCGCCGCCGCCGACCAGGACGTACGGCGCCTGCCGCCCGGCCTCGCGCTGCTCCAGCTGCTCGCACAGCCGGGCCGCCTGCCCGGCGGGGGTGAAGAACTCCTCGTCCCGTCGTGGGTCCCAGCGGCGCAGGTGCTCACGGTTGCGCAGGTAGGCCCGGAGCAGCGCCGGGGAGTCGCCCTCGGCGACCGGGCGGAGCTGGACGTCCGGGGCGACGGCGACGGCATGGAACATCATCGGATCACCGTACTCCGGCGGGCTCCCGGTTCGGGCGGGGGCTTCAGGCCGCGGCGTCGGCCCCGAGCATCCGCAGCACCAGCACCCCGTAGCGGCGGCCCAGCTCCTCGGGCGGCTCGCTGCTGCGCTCGGTGTACCAGCGGGAGACGTCGATGCCCAGCGAGGTGACGGCGCGGGCGGCGGTGCGCGGGTCGGGCACCTCGAAGACGCCCGCGGCCACCCCGCGCTCGATGATCCGGCGAACCGTTTCCTCGATCCGGATCCGGAGCTCCGCCACGGCCGCGAAGGTCTCCTCCGGCAGCGCGTGCAGCTCGTTGTTGACGATCCGGCCGACCGTGTGACCGCGCGCGTGCCAGCTGGTGAACTCCTCCACCAGCACGCGCATCTGCCGCACCGGATCGGTGCTGGCGGCCTCGGCCTGCTCGACCAGGTCGAGGGTGGCCTGGTGCCCGGTCCGGCTGATCTCGGCGAGCAGGGCGGCCTTGGACGGGTAGTGGATGTACAGCGCGGCCGGGCTCATCCCGGCGGCGGTCGCGATGTCGCGGGTGGTGGTGGCGTGGTAGCCGCGTCGGGCGAAGGAGTCCACGGCCGCCAGCAGCAGCCGCCGGGGGGCCTCGGTGCCTTCGCCGGGCCACAGGTCGGCGGTTGCTCGGTCACTCATGGGCTCAATCCTCGCAGAGGGATCACGGGCCGGGCGGCTCGGCCTGTTGACAGTGTGGCCCCACGCCAAGATGCTGAGCAAGCGCTTAGTCACCCTCTCGAAAGGTACGGCGATGACCTCCTCCCTCAAGGGCCAGGTGGCCGTGGTCACCGGAGCCAGCCGGGGCATCGGCCTCGGCATCGCCCGTGAGCTCGTCCAGCGCGGCGCCCGGGTCTGCATCACGGCCCGCAACGCCGAGCCGCTGGACGATGCCGTCCGTGACCTCGGCGGCGCCGACCACGCCATCGCGGTGGCCGGCAAGTCCGACGACACGGCCCACCAGGAGGAGGCGGTGGCCCGCACCATGGAGGCCTTCGGCCGGCTCGACCTGCTGGTGAACAACACCGGCATCAACCCGGTGTACGGGCCGATGCTGGACACCGACCCGGTCGCCGCGGCCAAGATCATGGCCGTCAACGTGCTGGCCCCGCTGGCCTGGACCAGGCTCGCCCACGCGGCCTGGATGGGCGAGCACGGCGGCGCGGTGGTCAACGTCTCCTCGATCGCGGGCCTGCGCGCCTCGCGCGGCATCGGCATGTACGGCGTCAGCAAGGCCGCCCTGATCCGGCTCACCGTCGAGCTGGCCGCCGAACTCGGCCCCGACATCCGGGTCAACGCGGTAGCCCCCGCCATCGTCAAGACCCAGTTCGCCGAGGCGCTGTACGAGGGCCGCGAGGACAAGGTGATCCGGGCCTACCCGCTCGGCCGGCTGGGGGTGCCCGAGGACGTCGCCGGGGCGGTCGCCTTCCTGCTCTCCGCCGACGCGGCCTGGATCACCGGCCAGACCCTGGTCGTCGACGGCGGCGTGACCCTGGGCGGTGGCCTGTGACCGGCCGCCGGGTGGTCGTCACCGGCGCCGGCCGGGGCATCGGCGAGGCGCTGGCCGCCGCCTTCGCCGCCCGCGGCGACCGGGTGGTGGTCAACGACCTCGACGCCGGGGCGGCCCGGGCGGTCGCCGCCCGGATCGGCGGCCTCGCCGCGCCCGGCGACGCCGCCTCCGCCGAGGGCGTC
The DNA here is from genome assembly GCF_040678895.1 of Kitasatospora sp. NPDC049258. NCBI lineage: Bacteria > Bacillati > Actinomycetota > Actinomycetes > Kitasatosporales > Streptomycetaceae > Kitasatospora > Kitasatospora sp. NPDC049258. The sequence continues at coordinate 69,104 of NZ_JBFAQT010000007.1, read as the reverse complement.
GCCGACCTGCTCGCCACCGCCGACCGCGAGCTCGGCGGCGTCGACGTGTACTGCGCCAACGCCGGGGTGGCCCCCAAAGGCGGGGCGGACGCCGCCCCCGAGGCCTGGTCGCAGGCCTGGGAGGTCAATGTGATGGCGCACGTCCGGGCCGCCGAGCAGCTGCTGCCGCAGTGGCTGGAGCGCGGCGAGGGCCGCTTCCTGGCCACCGTCTCGGCCGCGGGCCTGCTCACCATGCTCGGGTCGGCGCCCTACGCGGTCAGCAAGCACGGCGCGCTGGCCTTCGCCGAGTGGCTGTCCGCCACGTACCGGCACCGCGGCGTGCGGGTGCACGCGCTCTGCCCGCAGGGCGTGCGGACCGACATGCTGACCTCCACCGGCGAAATCGGGCAGGCCCTGCTCGCACCCACCGCGATCGAGCCCGCCGAGGTGGCCGAGGAGGCGCTGCGGGCGATCGAGGCCGAGGAGTTCCTGATCCTCCCGCACACCGTGGTGGCGGACTACTACGCGGCCCGCGCCACCACCCCCGACCGCTGGCTGGCCGGGATGAACCGGCTCCAGCAGGGGCTCGAGGAAGGGGCGGCGCGATGAGGGCCTGGCAGGTCGGCGCGCTCGGCGAGCCCGCCGAGGTGATGCGCCTGGCGCAGGACGTGCCCGAGCCGACACCGGGGGAGGGGCAGGTCCTGGTCCGGGTCCGGGCCGCCGCGGTCAACTTCCCGGACGCGCTGATGTGCCGGGGCCACTACCAGGTGCGCCCGCCCCTGCCGTTCACCCCCGGGGTGGAGCTCTGCGGCGAGCTGGTCGGCGGCGACCGGGCCGGTGCCAGGGTGATCGGCACCCCGCTGCTGCCCGCCGGGGCCTTCGCCGAGTACGCCCTGATGGACGCCGCGAGCGTCTTCCCGGCCCCCGAGGCGCTGGACGACGCGCAGGCCGCGGCGCTGCACATCGGCTACCAGACGGCCTGGTTCGGCCTGCACCGCCGGGCCCGGCTGGCAGCCGGCGAGACGCTGCTGGTGCACGCCGCCGCGGGCGGGGTCGGCAGCGCCGCCGTCCAGCTCGGAAAGGCCGCCGGGGCGCGCGTGATCGGGGTCGTCGGCGGGGCCGAGAAGGCCTCGGTGGCCCGGGAGTTGGGCGCCGACCTGGTGATCGACCGGCACGCGGAGGACTTCGCCGCGGCCGTCCGGGCGGCCACCGGCGGGCAGGGGGCCGACGTGGTCTTCGACCCGGTCGGCGGCGAGGCGTACACCGGCTCCACCAAGTGCGTGGCCTTCGAGGGGCGGATCCTGGTGGTCGGCTTCGCCAGCGGCACCATCCCGGCGCCCGGTCTCAACCACGCGCTGGTCAAGAACTACTCCGTCCTCGGCCTGCACTGGGGGCTCTACAACACCCGCGACCCGCAGGCCGTCCGGCAGGCCCACCGGGAGCTGACCGAGCTGGCCGCCAAGGGCGTGGTGCGCCCGCTGGTCAGCGAGCGGCTGGCGTTCGACCGCGCCGCCGAGGGCGTCCAGAAGGTCGCCGACGGCGTCAGCACCGGCCGGATCGCCGTCCTGCCCTGACGGGCACCAGGGAGGGGGCCACCGCCGCCGGCGGTGGCCCCCTCCTGTGGTGCGTTCAGCCCACCGGCCCCGGCAGGTCGACCAGCGCGGCCAGCGCGTTGCGGTGGTACCCGGGGGTGCCCAGCGCGATCTGGTCCGCCTTGGCGCGCTTGAGGTACAGGTGCGCCGGGTGCTCCCAGGTCATCCCGATCCCGCCGTGCAGCTGGACGCACTCCTCCGCCGCCCGCACCGCCAGCGCCCCGCAGTGCGCCTGGGCGAGCGCGACCGCGACCGCCGCGTCCGGACCGCCGGTCGCCAGCGTGTCCGCCGCGTACCGCGCCGCCGCCCGGGCCCCGACCGTCTCCAGCCAGAGCTCCGCCAGCCGGTGCTTGAGCGCCTGGAACGAGCCCAGCCGGCGGCCGAACTGCCGGCGCTCCTTCAGGTACTCCACCGTCGTGGCCAGGCACCACTCGGCCAGCCCCAGCTGCTCCGAGGCGAGCAGGCCGGCCCCGGTCAGCAGCGCCTGCCGCAGCGCCGCCACGGCCGGCCCGCCCGTGGCGAGCAGCCGCCCGGGCGCCTCGTCCAGCGTGACGTCCGCCAGCGGCCTGGTCAGGTCCAGCGAGGTCCGCCGGGCCAGGCCCAGACCCGGCGCCCCGGCCCGCACCGCGTACAGCGCCGGGCCGTCCGGGCCCTCGGCCGGCACCAGCAACAGGCCGGCCGTCAGCGCGTCGGCCACCGAGGTGACCCGGCCGCGGAGCACGCCGCGGGCGTCCGCCCGGACGGTCGCCGGGAAGGCGGCGCCCGGCGCGGCGGACAGCGGCACGGCGACGGTCGCGGTCAGCGTGCCGCCCGCCACCTCGGCCAGCAGCGCGTCCTGCGGGCAGGCCGCCAGCAGCAGCGTCCCGGCCAGCACGGCGCTGCCCAGGAACGGCACCGGGGCCACCCGCCGGCCCAGCTCCTCCAGCACCACCGCGGTCTCCCGCAGGCTCGCGCCCGCGCCGCCGTACTCCTCGGGCACGTGCAGCCCCGCGACCCCGAGCTCCGCCGCCAGCGTGCGCCACAGCGCCGGGTCGTACGGCTCCGGGCCCTCGCAGCGCGCCAGGACGGCCGAGGGCGGGCAGCGGTCGCCGAGCAACGCCCGTACGCTGGAACGGAGTTCCTCCTCGACCTCGGAGTAGAGCAGATCGGGCGCGCTCATCGCGGCAGCTCCTTCCAGGGCGTGTCCTTGTCGGTCCGGGGCTCGGCCGGCAGGCCGAGCACCCGCTCGGCGATGATGGTGCGCAGGATCTCCGAGGTGCCGCCCTCGATCGAGTTGCCCTTGGCCCGCAGGTACCGGTAGCCGGCCTCGCGACCGGTGAAGTCGACCAGCTCCGGGCGGCGCAGTGTCCAGTCGTCGTAGCCGAGGCCCTCCTCGCCCAGCAGTTCGACCTCCAAGGCGCTCAACTCCTGGGCGAGCCCGGCGAAGGCCAGCTTCATCGCGGCGCCCTCCGGCCCCGGCTGCCCGACGGCGAGCTGCTGGCGCAGCCGCTCCCCGGCGAGGCGGGCAACCTCGGCGCCGGCCCAGGCCTTCAGCAGCCGCTGGTGCAGCTCGTGGGTGCGCAGTTCGGGCCGCTCCCGCCAGGTCGCGGCCACCACGCCGGCCATCCCGCCCTCGCGCGGCATCGCCTGGCCGCCGATCGCCACCCGCTCGTTGTCCAGCGTGGTCCGGGCGACCTGCCAGCCCTCGCCGACCGCGCCGAGCCGGTGCGCGTCGGGGATCCGCACACCGGTCAGGAAGACCTCGTTGAACTCCGCCTCGCCGGTGATCTGCCGCAGCGGGCGGACCTCCACCCCGGGGTCGGTCATGTCGCAGACGAAGTAGCTGATCCCGCGGTGCTTGGGCAGGTCGGGATCGGTCCGGGCGATCAGGATGGCCCAGCGGGCGGTGTGCGCGCTGGAGGTCCACACCTTCTGGCCGTCCACCCGCCAGCCGTCGCCCTCGCGGACCGCCCGGGTGGCCAGTGCGGCCAGGTCGGAGCCGGCGCCGGGCTCGGAGAACAGCTGGCACCAGACCTCCTCGCCGGTCCACAGCGGCCGCAGGAAGCGCTGCTTCTGCTCCTCGCTGCCGTAGCGCAGGATGGTGGGCGCGGCCATGCCGAGGCCGATGCCGATCCGGCGCGGGTCGTTGTCCGGCGCCCCGGCCGCCGCCAACTCGGCGTCCACCACGGACTGCAGGGCGCGCGGTGCGCCGAGGCCGCCGAGCCCGGGCGGGAAGTGCACCCAGGCCAGGCCGGCGTCGAAGCGGGCCCGCAGGAACTCTCCGGGATGGGCAGCGGCCGGGTCGTGCTCGGTGAGCAACCGCCGGATCCGCTCGCGCAGTTCGGACTCCATGTCAGGCCTCCCCGTGCTGCCGGCGCTTCAGCTCACGCCGGGCCAGCGACCGCTTGTGCACCTCGTCCGGGCCGTCGGCCAGCCGCAGCGTCCGGATACCGGCCCACAGGTGGGCGAGCGGGGTGTCCTGGCCGACCCCGGCCGCGCCGTGCGCCTGGACGGCCTTGTCGAGGATCCACTCCACCGCCGCCGGGACGGCGATCTTGATGGCCTGGATCTCGGTGTGCGCGCCGCGGTTGCCGACGGTGTCCATCAGCCAGGCGGTCTTCAGCACCAGCAGCCTGGCCTGCTCGATCCGTACCCGGGACTGAGCGATCCAGTCCTGCACCACGCCCTGCTCGGCCAGCGGCTTGCCGAACGCCACCCGCTCGGTGACCCGGTCGCACATCAACTCCAGTGCCCGCTCGGCGATCCCGAGCGCGCGCATGCAGTGGTGGATCCGACCCGGGCCGAGCCGGGCCTGGGCGATCGCGAAGCCCGACCCCTCGGCGCCGATCAGGTTGCCGGCCGGCACCCGGACGTTCTCGAACAGCACCTCGGCGTGCCCGCCGTGGTCCTCGTCGCGGTACCCGAAGACCGTCATCCCGCGCCGGACGGTGACCCCCGGGGTGTCCCGCGGCACCAGGATCATGCTCTGCTGCCGGCGCGGGTCCGCGCCCGGGTCGGTCTTGCCCATCACGATGAAGATCCGGCAGTTCGGGTTCATCGCACCGGTGATGTAGAACTTGCGGCCGTTCACCAGGTAGTCGTCGCCGTCCCGGGCGATCCGGGTGGTGATGTTGGTGGCGTCCGAGGAGGCCACCTCCGGCTCGGTCATCGCGAAGGCCGACCGGATCTCGCCGGCCAGCAGCGGCTCCAGCCACTGCTTGCGCTGCGCCTCGTCGCCGAACTCGGCGAGCAGCTCCATGTTCCCGGTGTCCGGTGCGGCGCAGTTCAGCGCGGTGGGGGCCAGCAGGACCGAGCGACCGGTGATCTCGGCCAGCGGCGCGTACTGCAGGTTGGTGAGGCCGGCGCCGAGGCTGCCCGGGAGGAAGAGGTTCCACAGCCCGCGCGCCCTGGCCGCCGCCTGGAGCTCCGCCACCACGGGCGGCACCGTCCAGGCTTCCCTGGCGGGGTCCGCGAGTTGGGCGGTCAGCACCGGCTCGGCCGGGTACACGTGCTCCGCCATGAAGGCGAGCAGCTCACCGCGCAGCTCCTCGGTGCGGGCGTCGTAGGAGAAGTCCACGGTCAGTGCTCCTTCTGCTTGAGCGAGGCGAGGCCGAACCGCACGAAGGCGGGCACCAGTTCACCGACCCGGTCGAAGCCGGGGCCGACCGTGCCGCCCTTGGTCCAGCGGTAGTGGATGCCCTCCAGTACGACGGCGAGCTTGAAGGAGGCGAACCCGACGTACCAGCCGAGGGCGCCGACGTCCCGGCCGGAGCGTTCGGCGTACCGGCCGATCAGCTCCTCGGTGGCGGGGAACCCCGGGGCGAGCACCGCGCCGGGCAGCACGCCGTCGAAGCGGCGGGCCAGTTCGACGTACATCACCAGCAGGCCGAGGTCGGTCAGCGGGTCGCCGACCGTGGACATCTCCCAGTCCAGCACGGCGGTGATCTCGTCCGCGGCGTCGACCAGCACGTTGTCCAGCCGGTAGTCGCCGTGCACCAGCGCGGGCGCCGGTGACGGCGGGAGGGTGGCCGACAGGTGGGCCTGGAGTTCGTCGATCCCGGCCACCTCCCGGCTGCGGGAGGCGGCCAGCTGCTTGCCCCAGCGGCCCAACTGCCGCTCCAGGAAGCCCTCCGGGCGGCCGAAGTCGCCCAGGCCGATGCGCTGCGGGTCCAGCGCGTGCAGCTCCACCAGGGTGTCCACCAGGTGCAGGCCGAGCCGGTGCACCCGCTCCTCGCCGAGCCCGGCGAACTGCTCGGTGTCCCGGTAGACGGTGCCCGGCGCGCACTCCATCAGGTAGCACGGGGCGCCGGTCACCGCCTCGTCCTCGATCAGCAGCAGCGGCCGCGGCACCGGCACCCCGGTCGGGTGCAGCGCGCCGAGCACCCGGAACTCGCGGGCCATGTCGTGCGCGGTGGCCAGCACGTGGCCGAGCGGGGGGCGCCGCAGCACCCAGCGGCCGGTGCCGTCGGTCAGCAGGTAGGTCAGGTTGGACTTGCCGCCCTCGAACAGCCGGGCCCGCAGCGGCCCGGTCAGCAGCCCGGGCAGCTCGCGGTCGATCCGCTCCCGCAGGCGCGGGAGATCGAGACCGGGCAGGTCGTCGGGGACGTCGGAGGCGTCCGGTGCGTCGCTCATGGGCTCCTCGCCTGGGTGGGACTCGATGACTAAGCGCTTGCTTAGAATCCCTGCGAGGCGTCCGCCTGTCAACGGCCACGGCAGCCGGGGTCGTCCGGGGCGGTGAGGGCGGCCTCCCCGGCTCCGCCGACCGGAGCCGCGCGGCCGCCCGCCGCCCTCACCCCCGGCTGCTGCCGTCCGCCCTCACCCCCGGCTAGCGTCCGTCTGCCGCCCGGCCGCCGTCGACCTCGGCGGCGATCCGGTCGCCCAGGGCCTGGTCGACGTTGCGCCAGTACCGGACCGCCCGGGCCAGGACCGGTGCCGAGACCCCCTTCAGCAGGTGGCCGCTGATGTTGGAGACCAGCCGCTCGCGCGCGGCGTCGTCCAGTACCTGCCGGACCATGGTGCCCGCCTGGCCCCAGTCGTCGTCCTCCCGGTGCAGCGGGTACGCCTCGCGGACCATCCTCCCCGCCACGTCCCAGCCCAGCGGCGCGCCCCACAGCTCCGGCCGGGCGGCCGGCCCGCCGTAGGAGTTGGGTGCGTACGGCACCTCGGCCCGGGCGGCGTCGAACCGCATCGGCCCGTCCTTGGCGTACGAGTGCACCGGCACGTGCGCGCGGTTGGGCGGCAGCTGGGCGTAGTTGGGGCCGATCCGGTACCGGTGGGTGTCGGGGTAGGAGAAGATCCGGCCGAGCAGCATCTTGTCGGGCGAGACCCCGATGCCGGGCACCAGGTTGGACGGCTCGAAGGCCGCCTGCTCGATGTGCACGTGGTAGTTGTCCGGGTTGCGGTTGAGCGTCATCCGGCCGACCTCGATCAGCGGGTGGTCGCCGTGCGGCCACACCTTGGTCAGGTCGAACGGGTTGAAGCGGTAGTCCCAGGCGTCGTCGAAGGGCATCACCTGGACGTACAGCGTCCAGGAGGGGTGGTCGCCGGCGACGATCGCGTCGTACAGGTCGCGCAGGTGCGCGTCCGGGTCCTCGCCGGCCAGCCGGTCGGCCTCGGCCTGGGTGAGGAACTCGATGCCCTGGTCGGTCTTGAAGTGGTACTTCACCCAGAACCGCTCGCCGGCGGCGTTGACCCACTGGTAGGTGTGCGAGCCGTACCCGTTCATGTGGCGCCAGGACCTCGGGATGCCGCGGTCGCCCATCAGCCAGGTGACCATGTGCGCCGACTCGGGCGACAGGGTCCAGAAGTCCCACTGCATGTCGTGGTCGCGCAGGTGGGTGTCGGGGCGTCGCTTCTGCGAGCGGATGAAGTCCTGGAACTTGATCGGGTCCCGGACGAAGAAGACCGGGGTGTTGTTGCCGACCAGGTCGTAGTTGCCCTGTTCGGTGTAGAACTTCAGCGCGAACCCGCGCGGATCGCGCCAGCTGTCGGGGGTGCCGAGCTCACCGGCGACGGTGGAGAAGCGGGCCAGCATCTCGGTCCGCTTGCCCGGCTGGAAGAGGTCGGCCCTGGTGTACCGGCTGACGTCCTGGGTGACCTGGAAGACGCCGTAGGCGCCGCCCCCCTTGGCGTGCACCACCCGCTCGGGGACCCGCTCCCGGTTGAACTGGGCCATCTTCTCGATCAGGTAGTGGTCGTGCAGCAGGATCGGGCCGACCGGGCCGGCGGTGAGCGAATCCGAGTCGCTCTCGACCGGGACACCGGCGTTGTTGGTGGTGTACGGGACGTGTGCTTCGGACATGGCGGCGAGGCCTCCTGGCGGTTCCGCGGCACCGGGCGTACCTGCGGGCGGGCAGCGGGCGCTCCGCTGCGGCCGTGTCCCACTGGAACACCGCCCGCCGTGCCCCACAACCGCAGAGCCCGGCCGGTGGGCACCGGCCGGGCTCTGCTGGGTTCGGGGATCGGGGAGGGGTCAGTGACCGCCCTCGTCGACCACCTCGACGTCCTCGATCATCTGCTCGATCAGGTGAGCGGGGAGCGCGACCCGGGTGGCCCAGGCGTAGATGCCGGTAGCGAAGACCGCGACCACGCCCATGTCCCACCACATCGGCAGGTTGCCCTGGCCGTCGCCGAAGCTGCCCTGCCAGGAGATCAGGCCGAGGCCCAGCAGGTAGACCGGCAGCCACTGGGCGGCGCGCCAGTCCAGCTTGGGCGCGTTCGGCAGGCCCTTGCGGGTCGCGTAGGCGGCGTAGGAGCCGAGCAGCACGTAGCCGAGCACGATCGCGATGCCGAGGCGGGCCAGGGTGTGCCAGCCGGTCCAGTAGATGATCAGGCTGGCGACCGCGAAGGACAGCGGGGCGATCACGGCGCCGCCGGGCAGGCGGTACGAGCGCTCACGGTTCGGCAGGCGGCGACGCAGCGCGCCGAAGGCCATCGGGGCGCCGGCGTACATCAGCACCGAGGCGGAGGTGATGAAGCCGACCAGCTCCTGCCAGCTCGGGAACGGGAGGAAGCAGATCACGCCGGTCAGGAAGGAGATGGTGAGACCGAACCACGGCACGCCGCGGCGGTCGACCCGCTCGAAGAGCTGCGGGGCGTAGCCGTTCTTGCTGAGGCCGTAGGAGATCCGGGAGGTGGAGGTGGTGTAGATCAGGCCGGTGCCGCCCGGGGAGACGATGGCGTCGAAGTACAGCACCCAGGCCAGCCAGCCCAGGCCCACGGTGGTGGCGAGGCCGGCGAACGGGCCGCTGATGCCGGGGAAGTCGAGGTTCTCCCAGCCGTTGGCGAAGGAGGCGGCGGGCAGCGCGGCGATGAAGACGACCTGCAGCAGGACGTAGATCAGCGTGCCGATGGCGACCGAGCCGAGCACCGCGCGGGGGATGTCGCGCTTGGGGTTCTTGCTCTCACCGGCCAGCTGGATCGCCTGCTCGAAGCCGAGCAGGGCGAAGATGATGCCGCTGGTGCTGATCGCGGCCAGGATGCCCTTGGTGCCGAACGGGGCGAAGCCGTGCGAGGTGAAGTTGCCGCCGTGGAAGTTGCTCACGGCCAGCACGAAGATGGCGAACAGCGGGACGAAGATCTTCAGCCAGGTGGCCGCGCTGTTGGTGTGCGACAGCACCCGGACGCCGAGGAAGTTGACCGCGACGAAGACGCCCATCAGGAACACCGCGACCACGAAACCGCTGGTGGTGAGGGTGCCGTTGTCGTTGAGGAAGCCCTTGGCGAACTCCCAGTGACCGGCGTAGCCGATCATGGCCTCGACCTCGATCGGCGCGACCGTCGCGGCCTGCAGCCACGAGAACCAGCCGAACGACATGCCGGCCAGGCCGCCGAAGGCGTAGTGCGGGTAGCGGGCGGTGCCGCCGGCGACCGGGAACATGCCGCCGAGCTCGGCGTGCACGAACGCGAGCAGGACGATCGCGACCGCCCCGATGCCCCAGGAGACGAGCGCCGCCGGGCCGGCGACCATGACGGCGTTCTTCGCGCCGTACAGCCAGCCGGAGCCGATGATCGAGCCGACGGAGGCCCAGAGCAGGCCGATCAGCCCGACCTCGCGGCGCAGCGAACGGCTGCGACCTGGCGAACCGGTCGGAGGGGCGGACTGGGCGAGCTGGTCGACAGAAGCCATGGGGAGGGGAACCTCTCGGTGAATGGCAGGTGGAGGCTGAGAGTTGCCCAAGGCTAGGGCGACGACGTCGCCGCACAACAGACGCGAAGCCGAATAGTTACATTCAAGGGGGCGATTTCACCGGTGCTGCACAAATGGTTGCTGCACGTGCATCTGTGCAGGTCAGCGCGGTCGTGCTCGAGATTTGAGGAATATTTGAGAATACGTGTGAAGTGGTATCGGTTCGCGCGGTCGTGCATAGCCATGTGGCCCGACGGTGGGGTTCCGGCCGGGGCGCCGTGCGGTGACGGCACGGATTTATACAGGATCCGGTCGATGGTTGATGCCCTGCAGGATCCGGCGGGGCGGCACGGGAAACCTGTCAGTTGGTGCTGTCCACGGCCTGTGCCGGGGTCTTGACCGGGTGGCCGGAGGCGTCCGCGGCGTACCAGAGGCCCCCGAAACGGGTGAGGTCGTGGCCGAGCGCCTCGCCGGCCGCGGTGTCCTCGGCGCAGAGGTAGAGCGGGCGGCCGTTGTAGAGCACCTGGATGGTGCCGTCGGCGCGGACGGTGGTGCCGAGCAGCCCCTCGTCGGCGCCCTGGCCGGCCACCGGGACGCCCTTGGTGGTCAGCGGGGGGAGTGCGGCGGCGCAGGCCTCGTAGCAGGTGGACATGGTGGTGGTGTCGCCCTCGAAGACGTAGAGGGTGCGGCCCTGGGCGTCGACCAGCACCGGGCCGAGCGGGTCGGCGCTCGCCACGGCGACGGCGGCGCCCGGGTCGGCGCCCGGGGCGGGGGTGGGAGCGGTGCCCGGGGCGGGGGTGGCGGCCGGGCTGGGCGCGGCGGGGGCGGCCGGGTCTGCGGGGGAGGCGCCCGGGGCGGGGGTGCCGGTGGCTGCGGGGCTCGCGGGGGAGGCCCCCGGGGCGGACGGGGCGGACGGGGCGCCCGGGGCGCCCGGGGTGGCGGGTGCGGCAGGTACGGCGGGCGCGGCCGCCGGGGCGGGGGGTGGGGTGGCGGTCGCGGTGACGGTCGCCGTGACGGTGGGGGCCGGGGCGGTGGCGGGCAGTGGGCGCCACTCGTTCGCGCAGCTGACCACGGCGGCTGTCAGCAGCACGGCCATCGAGACGGTGGCTGCCAGGTGGGTCAGGCGCATGCGCTGCTCCTCGGGCGGGTGGTCGTTTTCTCCACTACCTCCCGGGAGTCCTCGCTCGGCCACTCCAGGCGCGGCATCGTCAGCGCATGGGGGGAACGGATTGCCCTGGATGGTTGAGCGCGCCGTCGTGGCGGGGGTGCGATCGGGGTGCTGTGTGCGGTGTGCCGGCGGCTCGCGGTGCGGGATCAGCTCGCGGCGGCGCTGTCGTCCTCGGGCTCTGCCGCCTCGCCGGGCCCGGTGCCGGGTGGGGCGGGCGCGGCCGGACCGTGCCCGGCGGGACCGTGCTCCGCCGGGCCGTGCTCGGCGGACCACACCGTCTGATCGCCCCCGCGCCACCCGACCAGCTCGGGGTCGGACAGGTCGGGCTCCTCGACGCCGGCCCGCCGGATGAACTCCGCCACGTCCGCCGCGGCGAAGGCCTTGCCGACCGTCCGCCCGTAGATCTCCACCCGCCGGTACGGTCGGGCGCCCCGGGTGGGTGGGCGCACCACGACCGGCGGGGTGAAGATGTCCCCGCTGCTCCTGCCCTGTGTCTCGCCCATGCATCCAGTGTCGCTCTCCCCCGCCGGGACCGGGCGAGGCGGGCGACCGGGCGGGGGCGACCGGGCGGGGGCGACCGGGTGGGACGGGGGAGAGTGGCGAGGGGTGGGGTCAGGAGGTGAGGAACTCCGGTGCCCGCCTGCGCAGGGCCGCGACCAGTTCGGCGGGCGCCGTCGCCGGGGTGCCCGCGCGGTAGGGCGGTTCGGGGGCGTACTCGGTGAGCAGCTGGATCGCCTGCGCGGTCTGGTCGCCGGCGATCCGGCCGGCCAGCGACAGGGCGAGGTCGATCCCGGCGGACACCCCGGCGGAGGTCGCGTACTTGCCGTCGATGACCACGCGATCGCTGGAGGGGGTTGCTCCGAACGTGGGAAGTTGGTCGAGCGCCAGCCAGTGCGAGGCGGCGGTCCTGCCCTTCAGCAGGCCGGCGGCGGCCAGCAGGAGGGACCCGGTGCACACCGAGGTGGTCCAGGTGGTTGTCGCGTCGAGGGTGCGGATCCAGTCGAGCAGGGGCTCGTCCGCCATCAGCGCGGCCTGGCCGGGGCCACCCGGCAGGAGCAGGATGTCGGCCGCGCGGACCTCGGCGAGCGGGGCCTCGGCTACCAGGGAGAGGAAGCCGGTGTCGGACCGGACCGGCCCGCTACGGGCGGCGGTGAACGTCAGCTCCGCGCCGGGCAGGCGGGACAGCACCTCGTACGGGCCGACGGCGTCGAGAGCGGTGAAGCCGTCGTAGAGCAGGATCGCGATCTTCATGGGCGTGACCGTTCGCGTAGTGGTTGACATGTGCGAAGTCATGAATGTTCACGTCTGCGTGAACGTGTGGGGGCGGCAGAGCATTCACGAATTGGTGAATAGTTTTGGAGAGGTGAATGATCGCTGGATAGCAAGCATTCACGAGGGCGTGAACGTTCATGCCCAGGCTCAGCGGACCAGCCTCAGCCGACCAGCCTCAGCGGCGTCGGCGGTCGGAAGCGCCGCCGGTACTCGGAAGGCGGGATCCCGAGCCCGCGGACGAACGCGCGCCGCATCGCCTCGGTGGAGCCGTACCCGGCGGCCCGCCCGATCTCCTCGACCCCCTGCCCGGTCTCCTCCAGCAGCCGGCGGGCCGTCTCCAGCCGCACCCCGTCCACGTACCGCCCCGGCGGCACCCCGACCTCGGCGGTGAACGCCCGGGCGAACTGCCGCGGTGACAGCGCCGCCCGCGTGGCCAGCGCGTTCACCGAGAGGTCGGCGGCCGGGTTCTCGCCGATCCACCGCTGGACCTCGCGCAGCGGGTGCCGTTCGGCGAGCTGTCCGGCGAGGTGCGTACTGAACTGGGCCTGGCCGCCCGGCCGGCGCAGGTACATCACCAGGTGCCGGGCGATGGCGAGGGCCGGTGCCCGGCCGAAGTCCTCCTCCACCAGGGCGAGGGCCAGGTCGATCCCCGCGGTGACGCCCGCCGAGGTGGAGACCCGGCCGTCCCGGACGAAGATCGGCTCCGGGTCGAGCCGGACGGCGGGGAAGCGGCGGGCGAAGGTGTCGCAGTACGCCCAGTGGGTGGTCGCCCGGTGCCCGTCGAGCAGTCCGGCCTCGGCGAGCAGGAAGGCGCCGGTGCAGACGGACACCACCCGCTCGGCCCCGGCGCCGAGTTCGGCGATCCGCCGGACCAGGTCGGGCGAGGCCGGACCGCGGGTGCCCCGCCCGCCGGGCACCAGCAGGGTGTGTGGCGTCGGGGCCAGGTCCAGGTCCTCGTCGGGCACCACCGTCAGACCGCTGGACGAGCGGATCGGCCGGCCGCCCGGGCTCGCCGTACGCACCTGGTAGCCGCCCGACACGGCGCCTCTGGTCCGGGCCGCGCTGAACACCTCCAGCGGGCCGGTGACGTCGAGGCTCTGGACCTCGTCGAACAGGACGATGAGGACGTTCCGGGTGGGCATGGGCCCAGCCTGGCAGTGCGGGTCCGACGGCAGCAAGGTCGTCCTTCCCACCTTTCCTGCCATCGCTCGACCCGAGGTCGTCCCGGGGGCGTCCCAGGGGCGTCCCCGGGGTTCGGATCGGCGCGCGGTCGCCCGGGAACGCCGAAGGCCGACCCGTCGGCCCCCTGCTGTGGGGCGGGGCGACGGGTCGGCCCGGGGCCGCGGCCGCTCGGTGTGAACGGCGCCGCGGGTGCGGTCAGTGCTGCCAGACGCGCACGTAGTCGACCTGCATGTCGGCAGGGGCGACGGTGTTGCCGCTGGTGCTCTCGACCGCGTTGTTGAGGATCAGGTACTGCGGCGAGGAGCTGATGCCGGTGGTGATCTGGCCGACCTTCACGCCGTCGTAGTAGTACGTGACCGAGCCGGGCGCCCACTCGGCACCGTAGGTGTGCCAGCCGGTGAAGTTGCCGGGGGCGCAGGAGCCCGGGCCGCCGGACGGCGAGTGGTAGTGGTAGCAGGCGCTGCCGCCCAGGCCCTCCATGATGTCGTTCTCACCGTCGGCGGGCCAGTTCTGACCGTCGGTCCAGAACGCGGGCCAGTTCGCGACCTTCGAGCCGGCGGCGGGCAGGTAGATCCGGGCCTCGAAGGCGCCGTAGGTGAACTGCGCCTTGCCGTTGCTCTGCACCATGCCGGAGCGGTACGGGTAGGTCTTGCCGCCGGCCGTGGTGTCCTGCTGGACGGCCGTCAGGTGCAGGCTGCCGCCGCTGACGGTGGCCTGGGAGGGCGCGTACGCGGCCTGCTCGGAGGTGTTCACCGGAGGGGTGGTGCAGGTCGCGCAGCCCAGCCAGTTGGGGGTCCACTTGGCGGAGTCGACCGTCGAGCCGTTGAACTCGTCGGCGAACACCGAGCGCCAGCTGCCGGCGATGCCGGCCGGTCCGCCACCGGGGGCGGGGGTGGCGGTCGGGCTGCCGGTGGGCGTGGGGGTGACCGTCGGCGTGGCCGTGGGGGTCGGCGTCGCGGTCGGGCCGAGCGTCGGCTTGGCGGTCGGGCTGAGGCTCGGCGCCGGGGTGGTCGGCGTGGCCGTCGGGCTCGGCGCGAGGGTCGGCTTGCCGGTCGGCGACGGAGTGGTCGACGGTGTGGTCGACGGCGTCGACGAGGGCTTCGGGGTGGCCGTCGCGCTGGGTGCCTTGGTGGGCGTGGCGCTCGGGGCCGGCGTCGGCGTCGGGCTCGGCGTCGGGGTGACCGTCGAGCCGTTGGACGTGAAGGTGGCGGTCGGCGTGAGGTTGTGCCAGGTGTTGTTGGCCTTGTACGCCACGAAGTACTTGTACGTGCCGGCCGGGAAGGTCCGGGCCTCCGGCTGGAAGGTCTGCTGGGCGGTCCCGAGGGTGCCCGAAACCGCGCCCCGGAAGTCGTAGTTGGCGCCCGCGGCGTCGCGGACCGCGATGGTCAGCGACTGGACCGACAGGGTGCGGGCGGAGTGCAGCTTGGCCGTCGCGGTGACCTGCGAGGTGCTGCCAGGGGCGGCGGGCGTGATGGTGAGCGAGTCCACCACCACCGGCTCGGCGTTGCGGGCCGGGGCCGCCCACGCGGCGCTTCCGGCGCCGACGGCGGCGACCGCGAGGCCGATGGCGACCAGCCGTCGGCGGACGGCCGGCGCGGGGCGGCGGTGCTTCGAGTGTCTGGGCATGCTGTGGGGGGAGCCTTTCGTTTCCCCCCTCGGACAGGACCGGACCACGCCCCGGCAGGGGAGGCGGTGGGCCGTTCAGTCGAGGAGCCTGCGGGACGCGACCGCCGCCGCGCAAGCTCGACCGAACGGCCCTTCGGGTGCGATCAGGTCGTACACCTGCCTAAAACCGCTGGTGGGCGCGGTGCCGGCGGACCTGGGCGGGGGGCCTGTGACATCGACCACAGGTGGCGTTGGTCTCAAGGGAGTTGGCAGCGGGGCCGGGCGGTGCCGACGGCTTGGCGGGGCCGGGCAGCGCGGGGCGGTGCGGGCGGTCCGGCGGCCCGGGGGAGCGGGTCGCCGGACCTGGGGGCCGGGGGGCGGGGGCTGTCAGGCTGCGGTCTTCTCCAGGCCGGGCGCCTCCTGCTGGGCGGGCAGCTCGGTGGTGTGGCCGGTGTCCACCAGGGTCGTCTCGTCGAACGGGAGCCGGCCGGCCAGCACCTCGCGCATCCGGTCGTGGTCCAGCTCCTTGGTCCAGTGACCGATCAGGACGGTGGCGACCGCGTTGCCCGCGAAGTTGGTGAGCGCGCGGGCCTCCGACATGAAGCGGTCGATGCCGACGATCAGCCCGACGCCGTCCACCAGCTCGGGCCGGTGCGACTGCAGACCGCCGGCGAGGGTGGCCAGGCCGGCCCCGGTGACGCCGGCCGCGCCCTTGCTGGCGATCACCATGAAGACGAGCAGGGAGAGCTGCTGGCCGAGCGGCATCGGCTTGTCCAGCGCCTCGGAGATGAAGATCGACGCCATTGTCAGGTAGATCGCGGTGCCGTCCAGGTTGAAGCTGTAGCCGGTCGGCACGGTGATGCCGACCACCGGGCGGCTCACGCCGACGTGCTCCATCTTGGCGATCAGCCGGGGCAGCGCGCTCTCCGAGGAGGAGGTGGACAGGATCAGCAGGAACTCCCGGCCGAGGTAGCGCAGCAGGGCGAAGACGTTGACCCCGGCCACCAGGCGCAGCAGCAGCCCGAGCACCACGACCACGAAGATCGCACAGGTGGTGTAGAAGCCGATCATGATCATCGCGAGACTCTTCAGGGCGGCGGTGCCGGTCGCTCCCACCACCGCGGCCATCGCGCCGAACGCGCCGACCGGAGCCAGCCACATGATCATCGACATGATCCGGAACACCAGTCGCTGCAGGTGCTCGACACCGCGCAGCACCGGGGCGCCGACGCTCCCCATCGCCTGCAGGGCGAAGCCCGCGAGCAGCGCGACCAGCAGGGTCTGCAGCACCTTGCCCTCGGTGAGGGCCGAGAACATCGTGGTGGGGATGATCCCGAGCAGGAAGTCGGCGGTCCCGGTGGCACCGGCCGTGGCGGCCTGGGCGTGGCCGGACTTGGCGAGCGCCGCCGTGAGGTGCAGGCCGGAGCCCGGGTCGATCAGGTTGCCGACCACCAGGCCGATGCCGAGCGCGGCCGTCGACATCACCAGGAAGTAGCCGAGGGCCAGGCCACCGACCCGGCCGACCTTGGCGGCCTTGGTCACCGAGCCGACGCCGAGCACGATGGTGCAGAAGATCACCGGGCTGATCATCATCTTGATCAGGTTGACGAAGCCCGTACCGACCGGCTTGAGCTCGACCGCGAAGCCGGGGGCGAGCAGCCCGACCGCGATGCCGCCGAGGACGGCCGCGATCACGGCCAGGTAGAGGAAGTGGGTCCGGTCGGACCGTCTGGTCCGGACCCCTGCGGTGGTCGTCGTCATCCTGCGGCTCCTTTGCCCTGATGTCCTGGTGGCGGTGCTGGCGGTGCTGGTTGTGCTGGTGGCGCGGGTGGCGCGCGGGCGGGGGTGGCGGCGCCGCGCCCGGGTGGTGGGCCGGGCCGACCGGCCGATCCGACTATGGGCGCCGGCGTGACGGTCGTCACGTTTGCGTTCATAGAGTTCACGCGGCCGACCCCCTTGCCCCACGGCCCGGTCAGGGCAGACTGTCCGCATGACCCCGCACCCGAGCCGCCCCTCGCGCCGCCGGCTGCGCAGCCTGGCCGGTCAGCTCTTCGCGGTGCAGATCGTGATCGTGACCGCCGTGGTGGCCGGCGGCGCGGTGCTGGCGTACCTGTTCACGGCCGACCGGGCGGAGAGCGCCGCACTGCGCCAGGTCCGCGCCGCGGCGGTCGCCGTGGCCGACTCGCCGACCGTCCGGGCGGCCGCGGTCGGACCGGACCCCTCGGCGGTCCTCCAGCCCTACGCCGAACAGGTCCGGCAGGACACCGGGGTGGACTTCGTCACCGTGATGGACACCCACGGCATCCGCTGGGCGCACCGGGATCCCGCCCAGATCGGCAAGCCCTTCCTCGGTCACATCGACCAGGCGCTCGCCGGGCGGACCTTCCCCGAGACCTACACCGGCACGCTCGGCCCCTCCGTCCGGGTGGTCACGCCGGTCTTCGACGAACAGCGGCGGGTGGTGGCACTGGTCAGCGCGGGCATCACGGTCGAGGCGATCAGCGACCAGCTGCGCGGGCCGATCCTCGCCCTGACCGCGGTCGCGGTCGGCGCCCTCGCCTTCGGCGGTCTGGGCACCTACCTGGTCGGCGCCCGGCTGCGCCGGCACACCCACGGCATGGGCGCCGCCGAACTCAGCCACCTCTACGACTACCACCAGGCCACCCTGCACTCGGTGCGCGAGGGCCTGGTGCTGATGGACGGCGCGCACCGGGTGCTGCTCTGCAACGACGCGGCCCGCGAACTGCTCGGCCTGTCGGGGGAGTCGGAAGGGGCCGTGGTGGACGCCCTGGGGCTGCCCGACTCGCTGGTCCGGGCGCTGCTGGCGCCCACCGAGGTCCGGGACGAGGTCCACCTCACCGTCGACCGGGTGGTGCTGCTCAACACCTCGGCCATCGGGCCGGGGCTCGGTACCGTGGTGACCCTCCGCGATCACACCGAACTCCAGGGCCTCACCGGCGAGTTGGACTCCGTCCGCGGCTTCGCCGAGGCGCTCGGAGCGCAGGCGCACGAGGCCGCCAACCGGCTGCACGCCGTGGTCTCGCTGATCGAACTCGGCCGCCACCGCGAGGCGGTGGAGTTCGCCACGGCGGAGCTCGCCCTCGCCCAGCAGCTCACCGACCGGGTGGTGGCCGCCGTCGGCGAGCCGGTGCTCGCCGCGCTGCTGCTCGGCAAGGCGGCCCAGGCGGCCGAGCGCGGGGTCGAACTCGTGCTCACCGAGGACAGCCGGATCGACGACGGCGTGCTGCCCACCGAGCTGGCCCCGCGCGACCTGGTCACCCTGCTCGGCAATCTGATCGACAACGCCGTGGACGCCGCCATCGAGAACGCCGCCCACCGGCCGGGCCCGCCCGAGGTCACCGTCACCGTCACCGCGCGCGCGGACGGGGCGGAGCTGCTGCTCAGGGTCGCCGACACCGGTGCGGGCATCGACCCGCAGGCCGCCGAGGAGGTCTTCCGGCGCGGCTGGACCACCAAGCAGCACGGCCGTGGCCTCGGGCTCGCCCTGGTCGCCCAGGCCGCCCGCCGCAACGGCGGCACCGTCGAACTCGGCCGCGAGCGCGGCGCGGTGCTCACCGTACGGCTGCCGCTGCGGCGCTCGGCTCCGGCGGCGAAGCCCGTACCGAGGTCCGCCGTACCGGCCGTACCGGCCGGGGCGGCGGCGGAGGTGACCCGGTGATCTCGGTCCTGGTGGTCGAGGACGACCCGGTGGCCGCCGCCGCGCACTCGCTGTACGTGCAGCGCACCCCGGGCTTCCGGGTCGCGGACACCGTGCACACCTGTGCCGACGCGCTTCGCCGGCTCGACCGGGCCCGGGCGGAGGGCAACCCGGTCGACCTCATCCTGCTCGACCTCTACCTCCCGGACGGCCACGGCCTGCGGCTGTGCCGCACCCTGCGGGCGGCCGGCCACGGCACCGACGTCATCGCGGTCACCTCGGCCCGCGACCTGACGATGGTCCGCCAGGCGGTCTCGGCCGGGGTGGTGCAGTACCTGCTCAAGCCGTTCGGCGCCGCGGCCCTGACCGACCGGCTGGACGGGTACGCCCGCTACCGCCGCACCCTCGGCCGCACCGGCGAGGCCGCCGGGCAGGACGAGGTCGACCAGGCCTTGGCCCTGCTGCGCACCCCCGAGCGCGCCGCCCTCCCCAAGGGGCTCAGCGCCCCCACCCTGGAGACCGTCGCGGGGGTGCTCCGCGAGGCGTCGGCCGGGCTGTCCGCCGCCGCGGCCGGCGCGGCGGCCGGCGTCTCCCGGATCACCGCGCGGCGCTACCTCGAACACCTGGTGGACGTCGGCCTGGCCGTCCGCGAGCCCCAGTACGGCCAGGTCGGCCGGCCGGAACTCTGCTACCGCTGGCGCGCGGGCCGGGCCTGACGCGGGCCTGGGCCGGGTCGAGCCGTGCCGGGCCCTTGCGGGAGCGGGCCCAGCGGGAAGATAGTTAGCTTAGAACAACTAACGACTTCGGGAGGCCGGCATGGGCGCGATGGCGCACGAGCATCCGCGGTACAAGTGGGTGGCGCTGTCGAACACCACGCTCGGGACGCTGGTGGCGACGATCAACAGCTCGATCGTGCTGATCTCGCTCCCGGCGATCTTCAACGGCATCGGCCTGAACCCGCTGGAGCCCGGCAACGTCAGCTACCTGCTCTGGATGCTGATGGGCTACATGCTGGTCACCGCCGTTCTGGTGGTGACGCTCGGTCGGCTCGGCGACATCTACGGGCGGGTGCGGATCTACAACGCCGGGTTCCTGATCTTCACCCTGACCTCGGTGGCCCTCTCGCTCGACCCGCTGTCCGGCGGGGGCGGTGCGCTCTGGCTGATCGCCTGGCGGGTGGCCCAGGCCGTCGGCGGTTCGATGCTGATGGCCAACTCGACGGCGATCATCACCGACGCCTTCCCCGCCCGGCAGCGCGGCATGGCCCTCGGGGTCAACATCGTGGCCGCCATCGCCGGCTCCTTCGTCGGCCTGGTCCTCGGCGGCGTGCTCGCCGAGTGGAACTGGCGCTCGATCTTCTGGGTCAACGTGCCGATCGGTCTGCTCGGCACCCTCTGGGCCTACCGCTCGCTGCGCGACACCGGCCTGCGCCGGCCGGCCAGGATCGACTGGTGGGGCAATCTCACCTTCGCCGTCGGGCTGACCGCCCTGCTGGCCGGGATCACCTACGGCATCCAGCCCTACGGCGGCCACACCATGGGCTGGACCAGCCCCTGGGTGCTGGCCGGCCTGATCGGCGGCACGGCCGTGCTGGCGCTGTTCTGCCTGATCGAGCGGCGGGTGGCGGAACCGATGTTCCCGCTGCGGCTGTTCCGGGATCCCACCTTCACCAGCGGCAACGCCGCGACCCTGCTGGGCTCGATCGCCCGCGGCGGGCTGCAGTTCATGCTGATCATCTGGCTCCAGGGCATCTGGCTGCCGCTGCACGGCTACCAGTACGAGTCCACCCCGCTCTGGGCCGGCATCTACATGATCCCGCTGACCATCGGCTTCCTGGTCGCCGGACCGGTGGCCGGACACCTCTCCGACAAGTACGGCGCCCGGCTGTTCGCGGCCGGCGGGCTGGCGGTGATGGCGGTCTCGTTCGGCGGGCTGCTGCTCCTGCCGACCGACTTCGACTACGGCTGGTTCGCCTTCCTGATCTTCCTCAACGGGCTGGGCGGCGGGCTGTTCGCGGCCCCCAACACCTCGCTGATCATGTCCAGCGTCCCGGCCGACGCCCGCGGTGCGGCCTCCGGGATGCGGGCCACCTTCCAGAACGCCGGCATGGTGCTCTCCATCGGGGTGTTCTTCTCGCTGATGGTCGCCGGCCTGGCCGGCTCGCTGCCGGCGGGCCTGAGCAGCGGGCTGACCGCCCAGGGGGTGCCGGCCCCGGCCGCCCACTCGATCGCCTCGCTGCCACCGGTCGGCACGCTGTTCGCCGCCTTCCTGGGCTACAACCCGGTCCGCCAGCTCCTCGGCCCCGACCTGCTCGCCCAGCTGCCGGCCGGCCATGCCCAGACCCTCACCGGCCGGGAGTTCTTCCCCCAGCTCATCGCCGGGCCGTTCCACGACGGCCTGGTCGTGGTCTTCTGGTTCGCCATCGCGCTCTCCCTGCTGGGCGCGCTCGCCTCGCTGGTGCGGGACCGCGCGGCCACCGCTGCCGCGGCGGCGGGTGCGGCCGGTACCGTGAAGGCTCCCGGCGACCCGGCGCAGGCGGAGCGGACGACGCAGGCGACGCAAGCGGCGCAGGCGACGAAGTCGGCGCCGGGGACCACTACGCGACCCTGAGGAGTACGTCCGGCCCATGGCGACCGACCCGACCTTGCCCGCGGCCGAACTGGCCCGGCTCCGCCTCGCCGTGTCGCGCCTGCACCGGCAGATGGTGCAGGCCTCCAGCCGGCTCGACCTGACCTTCGCCCAGCTCTCGGCGCTGGCCCGGATCGAGGCGCACGCTCCGATCCGGCTGGTCGACCTGGCGGCCCGGGAGCGGGTCGCGGCGCCTTCCATGATCCGTACCCTCGCCCCGCTGCACGCCGACGGCCTGATCGCCAAGGAGCCCGACCCGCAGGACCGCCGCTCGGCCCTGATCAGCGTGACCGCGCACGGCCGCGAGACCATCGCCAGGATCCGGCTGGAACGCTCCCAGTTGCTCGCCGAGCGGGCCGGGCAGCTCACCGCCGAGCAGCGGGACGCGCTGCTCGCGGCTCTGCCGGTGCTGGAACTGCTCGCCGAGGAACCGCGCGGCGGCGGTACGGCACCGACGAACTGACCCGCCCTCGGCAGAGTCGTCCCCGGTCGGAGGGGATCGAGCGGCGGCGCTTTCCGGCCAACTCGTGTCGCTGCGCGCACGGACCTTCGTATGCGGAGCTGGCTGGGTTACGGTGAATTAGTTGCCTTGCGAAACCGATTCACCCACCGGACCGAGGTGCCCACCATGCAGGTGACCGTCGATCAGGACCGCTGCTGCGGATCCGGCCAGTGCGTGCTGACCGTCCCCGCCGTGTTCGACCAGGGCGAGGAGGACGGACTCGTCCGGCTGCTCCAGGTCCGCCCCGGGCCGGAACTCGACGCCGACGTCAGGCTCGCGGCCGCACTCTGCCCCGGCGGTGCCATCACCGCGCACGGCGAAGGCGGCTGATCCCGGACCGGCCGGACTCCACCACGTCTGGAAGGAGCACAGCCGCATGACCACCGACACCCCGACCGCCCGCCCGGGCGGCGTCGACCCCGATGCCGCCGCTGTCGCGAGCGTCACCGTGCCCTCCGCGCACGGGAGTTGCCCGTTCGATCCGCCGCCGGCCTACCGGGAGGCCCACCAGGCCGGTCCGATCACCAGGATCGCCCTCTGGGACGGCGCCCCGTGCTGGCTGCTGACCGGCTACCGCCACTCCCGCGCCGTCCTCGCCGACAACCGGTTCAGCGCCGACGCCCGGCTGCCCGGCTTCCCGTTCATCACGCCCGGCCGCCGCGAGCTGGTGGCCCGCACCACCCCGACCTTCCTGCGCTTGGACGACCCGGAGCACGCCCGGCAACGCCGCATGCTCACCGGCGACTTCATCATCAAGCGGGTGGAGGCACTGCGCCCGCAGATCCAGCAGATCGTCGACGAGGCGTTCGACCGCATGATCGCCAAGGGCGGGCCCGCCGACCTGGTGCAGGAGTTCGCCCTGCCGGTGCCGTCGCTGGTGATCTGCCTGCTGCTCGGAGTGCCCTACGAGGACCACGAGTTCTTCCAGGAGCACAGCCGCATCCTGCTGGACATCAGTGCCGAGACCGAGCGGGTCGAGGCCTCCCAGCGGGCGCTGACCGACTACCTGGGCGAGCTCGCCGACCGCAAGCTCCGCGAGCCCGACGACGGCGTGCTCAGCCGGCTGGTCGCCCGCGGCGAGCTCAGCCGGGCGGAGGCTGCGTCGATGGGCCTGCTGCTGCTCATCGCCGGGCACGAGACCACCGCCAACATGACCGCGCTCGGCACGCTGGCGCTGCTGAGCAATCCCGCGCAGCTCGAACGCCTGCGGGCGCAGCCCGAGTTGATGAAGGGTGCGGTCGAGGAGCTGCTGCGCTACCTGACCATCGTCCATCTCGGCATCCCGCGGGTGGCGCTGGAGGACGTGGAGCTGGACGGCACGGTGATCCGGGCGGGCGAAGGCGTGCTGTGCATGGTGTCCACCGCCAACCGGGACTCGGAGCAGTTCGAGGACGGCGACGCGCTCGACGTCACCCGGGACGCCCGGCGGCACCTGGCCTTCGGCTTCGGGATCCACCAGTGCCTCGGGCAGCCGCTGGCCCGGGCCGAGCTGCAGATCGCCCTGGCGACCTTGCTGCGGCGACTGCCGAACCTGCGGCTGGCGGTGCCGTTCGACCAGGTGGAGCGGCGCACCGAGTCGGTGGTGCACGGTCTGCGGGCGCTCCCGGTGGACTGGTGAGCGGTGGACCGGTGAGCGGTGGGGCGGTGAGCGGTGCGGCGGTGAGCGGTCGGTCGACGGCCCGTACGCCGTAGGCCGCCCCGCTCTCAGGACCGCCCCGCCCTCAGGCCAGCAGGTTGACCCCCGCCCGGAACACCCCCGGCAGGCCGGCCGCGGCGGGGACGATCCGCGGTGCCAGCAGCGGCTGCCGGCGGGCCCACAGCAAGGTGCCGGTCAGCAGCCGGTAGCTGCGGGAGGCCCGCCGCCAGGCCCGTTCGTACTGCTCCGGCCGGCCCGCCGCCACGCACCGCACCAGCGCCTCGGCCGAGGCCAGCGCGACCGAGACGCCCTCCCCGGTGAGCGCGTCCAGGTAGCCCGCCGCGTCGCCGACCAGCAGCACCCGGCCCCGCACCCGCGCCCGGGCGCCCTGCCGCAGCGGCCCGGCGCCGCGGACGGCCGTGCAGGCGGCGGCCCCGGCCAGCCGGGCCGCCAGCGCCGGGAAGCGGCCGAGCTGCTCCTCGAACGGTGCCCGGTCGCAGGTCAGCACCGCCACCCCGACCAGCCCGGCGCCGAGCGGTGTCACATAGGCCTCGGCGCGCGCCGACCAGTACACCTCGACCAGCTCGCTCCACGGCGCCACCGCGTAGTGCCGGCGCAGCCCGTACCGGGGCTCGATGGCCGGATCGGGCGGGCGGTGCAGGCCGAGCGCGTGGCGGGTGGCCGAGTGCAGGCCGTCCGCCGCGACCAGGTGGCGGCAGGTCAGTCCCGCCGCCGTCACGGTGAACCGGCTCTGCCGGAACTCCCGGACCCGGACCGGCAGTACCCGCACCCCGAGCTCCTCGGCCCGCCGGGCGAGCGCCGCGTGCAGCACGGTGCGCCGCACCCCGAGTCCGGGCCCGGCGCGGAACTCGGCGGCGGCGCCCGGGCCGGGCCCGGCCGCGTCCAGATAGCGGATGCCGTGGAACGGCCGCCCGGGCACGCTCACCCCGAGCTCCCCGAGGGCGCGGACGGCGGAGGGCATCAGCCCCTCCCCGCAGGCCTTGTCCACGGGCGCCGGGCGGGGCTCGGCGACCACCGCCTCCAGCCCGGCCTGGGCGGCCCGGATCGCGGTGGCCAGCCCGGCCGGACCGCCCCCCGCCACCAGCAGGTCGATCACGTCGCCGCCACCACCCGGCCACCCGTCAGCGCCCGGTCCTCGCAGCGGATCCGCACCCGCAGCAGCGCGAGGTCGAGCACGGTGAAGCAGAGTGCCGTCACCCAGGCGGTGTGCGCCAGCGGCAGCGCGAAGCCCTCGACCACCACCGCCAGGTAGTTGGGGTGGCTCAGCCACCGGTACGGCCCCGCGGTCACCAGCGGCAGGCCGGGGACCACGATCACCCGGGTGTTCCACCGGGTGCCGAGGGTGCCGATGCACCACCACCGCAGCCCCTGCGCGGCGAGCGCCAGTGCCAGCATCGGCCAGCCCAGCGCGGGCAGGAACGGCCGGTCGGCGAGCGCCGGTTCGAGCAGGCAGCCGAGCAGCAGCGCGGAGTGCAGCAGCACCATCGGCGGGTAGTGGCCGCGCCCGTACTCGGTGCCGCCGAGCGCCAGGCTCCAGGCGGCGTTCCGGCGGGCGACCACCAGTTCGGCCAGCCGCTCCAGGGCGACCAGCAGGATCAGGACGGTGTACGCGGTCATCGGCGACTACCAGCGCAGGAGGACGAGTTCGGAGGCGAAGCCCGGGCCGAGCGCCAGCATCAGCCCGTACGAGCCGGCCGGCGGCGGGCGCAGCGCGAGGGTGTCGCGCAGGATGTGCAGCACCGAGGCGGAGGACAGGTTGCCGACCGAGGCCAGCGAGCGGCGGCTCAACTCCAGGGCGGAGGGCGGGAGTCCGAGAGCCTCGCCGATCGCGTCCAGCACCTTGGGGCCGCCCGGGTGGCAGATCCAGGCGCCGATGTCGGCGGGCTTGAGGTCGTGCGCGGCGAGGAAGCCCTCGACCTCCTCGCCCACGTGCAGCCCGACCAGCGAGGGCAGTTCGCCGCCGAGGACGATCCGGAAGCCGCTGTCGACGATGTCCCAGCCGAGCTGGTGCTCGGTGCCCGGGTAGAGCCGGCTGCGGGCGGCCACCACCGACGGTCCGGCCGACCGCCCGTGGGCCGGGTGCTCCGGGCCGACCGCGAGCAGCGCCCCGGCGCCGTCGCCGAACAGGGCGCCGGCCACCAGGTTGGCCGGGGAGCCGTCCGAGCGCTGGAGGGTGAGCGAGCACAGCTCGGTGGAGAGCAGCAGCGCCACCCCGTCCGGCCGGCCGGCCAGGAAGTCGTCCAGCCGGGCGAGCCCGGCGGCGCCCGCCGCGCAGCCCAGGCCGAAGACCGGGAGGCGCCGGATGTCCGGCCGCAGCCCCAACCGCCCGGCCAGCCGGGCCTCCAGCGACGGTGCGGCGATCCCGGTGACCGAGGTGGAGATCACCAGGTCGATCGAGTCCGGAGCCAGTGCGGACTGCGCCAGCGCGGCCCGCACCGCCTGCTCGCCCAGGTCCAGGGCGGCGGCGATGAAGGCGTCGTTGGCCTGCCCGAAACCGCTCAACCCGGCGTAGTCGGCGAGCGGGAGGACCAGGTGGCGGGTGTCCACCCCGGCAGAGGCGTGCACCCGGTCGAGGACCGCCCGGCTGCCGTCAGGAGGTAACCGCAGCGCGGTGGCTAGCGCGTCGGCCACCTCCGACTGCCGGTACCGGTGCGGGGGCACCACGCCCGTCACTGCCACGATTCGGTTCACCGGCTCAGCATAGGGAAGTTGTCGGACATACCCGCATCAATCGGTGCAACCGGGCGCGTCCCGCCCCGGACTCCGTCCGGCAGTCCCTAGCATCGAACGGTGTCCAACGAGCCCGTGCTGCCCGCGGCCGAGCGCCCCGCCGGCGTGCGGCTGTCCGGTGCGCTGCTGCGCGCCTGCCACCCGGCCCCGGCCGCCGCGGTGACGCTGTTCGCGACCGCGCTCGCCGCGGCCTGCGGGCGTGGGCCGGCCGGCTGCGCGCTGGTGGGCGGGGCGGTGGCGGCCGGCCAGCTGTCGGTGGGCTGGAGCAACGACCTGGTCGACCGCCGGCGCGATCGCGCGGCCGGGCGCCGCGACAAGCCGCTCGCCGCAGGGGAGTTGACCGCGTGGACGGTGCGCGGGGCGGCCGGCTGGGCGCTGTCCGGATGCGTACCGCTGTCGCTGGCGAGCGGCCCGGCGGCCGGGGCGGCGCACCTGGCCGGGGTGGCCGCGGCCTGGGCCTACAACCTGGGGCTGAAGCGGACGGTGCTGTCCTGGGCGCCGTACGCGCTGGCGTTCGGCCTGTTGCCGGCCTTCGTCACCCTCGGCCTGCCCGGGGCACCCTGGCCGCACCCGTGGGTGATCCTCGCGGCGGCCCTGCTCGGCACCGGGGCGCACTTCGCCAACGTCCTGCCGGATCTGGACGACGACCTGGCGGCCGGGGTGCGCGGCCTGCCGCAGCGGCTCGGGCGGGCCCGGGCCGGCGCCGCGGCCGCGGTGCTGCTGGGGGCGGCCTCGGCCGTCCTGGTCACCGCCCCGCCCGGCCCGGTCGGGGCGGCCGGTCGGGGCGCGCTGGCGGCGACGGCGCTGCTGGTGCTGCCCGCGCTGCTGCTCCCGCGCACCCGCTGGCCGTTCCTCGCGGCGCTGGGCGTGGCGGGGATCGACGTGGCGTTGCTGCTGGCCCGTGGCGCCGCCCTGACCTGAGGGTCGGGAGCAGGTCGGCGCCACGGGCGACCACGACCGGTCAGGAGGCCGGCATCAGCACGGTGTCCACGATGTAGACCGTCGCGTTGGCGGTCTGGACGTTCCCGCACAGCACCTTGGAGTTGGAGTTGACGGTGTAGGCGCCGGCGGAGCCGGCCGCCGTCAGGTCGGCGCCCTCCAGGGTCTTGTGGGTGCCGGCCAGCGAGCTCGGCGCGATGCGGTTCGGCGTGACGTGGTAGGTGAGCACCTTGGTCAGCTTGTCCTTGTCGGCCAGCAGCGCCTTCAGCTGGTCGGCGGGGACCTTGGCGAAGGCGTCGTTGGTCGGGGCGAACACGGTGATGTTCTGCGCCGAGTTGAGGGTGTCGGCGAGCCCGGCCGCGTTGACGGCGGTGACCAGGGTGGACAGCAGCGGGTTGTGCGAGGCGGCGGTGGCGACCGGGTCCTGGGCCATCCCGGCGAAGCTGCCCGAGCCGTCCTTCGGCACGGCCGCACAGGCGGAGCCGAAGGGGGCGTCCATCGCGGCGGCGGAGGCGGGCGCCGCCGCCGACGACGGCGCGGCCGACGAGGCGGCGGGAGCGCTGTTGGAGGAGGTGCCGCTGTCGCTGCTGCAGGCGGTGAGGCCGAAGGCGAGCGCACCGGCGGCCAGGACGGCGGCGAGGGACTGGGTGCGGGTGACGGACATGGGAGGTGCTCCTCGGGTCGGGTGAAGATCGGTCGGGTGAAGATCGGTCGGGTGAACGTCGGGTGGTGGCGGGCGGTCCGGGCACGGCGGTGCCGTCGCGCGGACCTCGGGCGGTGCGGGGGAGTCAGGTGACGGTGACCACCGTCGAGTGCCAGCCGGTGGCTCCGGAGGGGAAGGGCGTGGCTCTGGCCTGCGGTTGGACGGCGCCGGTCGCGTCGGTGGCGCGGACCTCGATCCGATGGGTGCCGGGCTCGGCCCCCGTCCAGTCGTAGCTCCACTGCCGCCACAGGTCGGGGCCGGCGTCCGCGGCCAGCCGGGCCTCGGCCCACGGGCCGCCGTCCACCCGGACCTCCACCGCCGCGATGCCGCGGTGGGTGGCCCAGGCGGTGCCGGCGAGCGTCACGTCCCCGGCGGGGACCTTGGCGAAGGCGGCCGGGACCTCGATCCGGGAGGCGGTGCGTACGGTGCCGGTGCGGTCCCAGCCGCGCCTGACCCAGTACGGGTCGTACCGGGCGAAGGTGGTCACCTCCAGGTCGACCAGCCATTTGGTGGCCGAGGTGTAGCCGTACAGGCCGGGCACCACCGAGCGGCACGGGAAACCGTGCGCGACGGGCAGCACCTCACCGTTCATCGCGATCGCCAGCAGGGCGCTGCGCCCGTCCAGCAGGGCCTCCAGCGGGGTGCCGATGGTCATGCCGTCCTGGGAGCGGCCGACCAGCTGATCGGCGCCGGACCGGACGCCGGCCTGCCGGAGCAGGTCGGGCAGCGAGACGCCGAGCCAGCGGGCGGTCGACACGTACGGGCCGCCGACCTCGTTGGAGACGCAGGACAGGGTGTGGTCCAGCTCGTGCAGCGGGCGCTTGAGCAGCTCGTCGAAGCTGATCGTGACGGGGTGGTCGACCAGGCCGTGCAGCCGCAGGCTCCAGCGCCGCGGATCGATCTTCGGCACGGTCAGGGCGGTGTCGACGCGGTAGAAGTCGGGGTTGGGGGTGGAGAAGCCGGCCAGCCCCGGCACCCCGGGATGGGTCGCCACCGGGAGCGGGGGGAGCGGCTCGGCCGGGGGCGGCAGCCGGACCGCCTCCCGGGCGGCGGTCACGTCGGTGCGGCTGTCGGAGAAGGCGCGGCCGCCGAAGCCCGCGAGCGCGGCGAACGCGACCGTACCTCCGGTGGCCACCAGGACCGCGCGCCGGCTCGGTCCGACCGGCGCGGGGGTGGGTATGGTGGTCGCCGCCCGCAGCAGCACGGCCAGCCGTACCAGCGCGACCGCACCGACGACCCCCGCCACGACCGAGGGCAGCGCGTCGGCCGCGGTCGAGGTCGAGCGGGACAGCGCCGCCCATACACCGAGCGCGCCGAAGAGCGCGAAGACCGCCGCGCCGGCCGCCGGCCGGCGGGCCGCGAGCAGCCCGGCGAGGGCGGCGAGCGCGGCCATGGTCAGGTAGATCCCGCCGAGCAGCACCGGTTTGTCGTTGGTGCCGAAGGTCCGGACGGCGTACTCCTTGAGCGGGGTCGGCGTCAGATCGATCGCGGCGGAGCCGACGGCGATCACCGGCGCGCTGTCCGGGCCGGTGAGGGCGGCCACCAGTTCGCCCGCCCCGACCGCGGCCGCGGCCGCCGCCAGCCCGGTCGCCGCGGCGCCGGCCGCGCGCAGCAGGCGTCGGCGAAGGCCTCGGGCGGGCGCCGGCTCGGTGGTGCTCTGGTGGCTCACGTCCTGGATTCGGTGCGGTGGCCCCGCCGGATGGGTCCGGATGCGAAACTCACCCCTGCGGGTGAACACGCCCTGCCGCGTGCCTGGTTGGCGTGGTCGTGGGTCAACCTGCCGCCGCGCGAGCCGGGTTCGGGGTCAGGGCAGGACCCGGGCCCGCTCGGTGATGTTGCGGGCCATGCCGCCGAAGACGAAGGAGTGGAACGGGGCGACGGACCACCAGTAGGCGTGCCCGGCCAGTCCGTGCGGATGGAACAGCGCGCGCTGGCGGTAGATGGTGCCGCCCCACCCGTTGTCGTCGACCCGCAGCTCCAGCCAGGCCAGGCCGGGCAGCCGCATCTCGGCGCGCAGTCGCAGCAGGCTGCCGGGCTCGATCTCCTCGACCCGCCAGAAGTCCAGCGAGTCGCCGACCCGCAGCCGGGCCGGGTCGCGCCGGCCCCGGCGCAGGCCCACGCCGCCGACCATCCGGTCGAGCAGGCCGCGGACGGCCCAGGCGAGCGGGAAGGAGTACCAGCCGTTCTCGCCGCCGATGCTCTCGACCACCCGCCAGACCGCCTGCGGGGAGGCGGACACCTCGCGCTCCTTCAGGTCCTGGTAGAGGCTGCCGCCGGCCCAGTCCGGGTCGGTCGGCAGCGGGTCGCTGGGCGCGCCGGGCAGCGAGGCGGAGGACCAGCGGGTGGTCACGTCGGCGTCCTGGATCCGCTTGAGGGCCAGCCGGACGGCCTGCTCGAAGCCGATCAGGCCGTCGGGCGGATCCGGCACGTACGCCGCGATGTCGTGCTCCCGGCAGACCACTTCGTGCCGCAGCGACTCCACCAGCGGCCGGGCGATCGCGTTGGGCACCGGCGTGACCAGCCCGACCCAGTGGCTGGACAGGCGCGGGGTGAGCACCGGGACGGGGACGATCACCCGGCGCGGCAGCCCGGAGACCTCGGCGTAGCGCAGCATCATCTGCCGGTACGTCAGCACCTCGGGGCCGCCGAGGTCGAAGCTCCGGTTGACCTCCGCCGGCAGGCCGGCGGCCCCGACCAGGTAGCGCAGCACGTCCCGGACGGCGATCGGCTGGATCCGGGTGTCCACCCAGTTCGGCGTCACCATCACCGGCAGCCGCTCGGTCAGGTGGCGCAGCATCTCGAACGAGGCCGAGCCGGAGCCGATGATCACCGCCGCGCGCAGTTCGGCGGTGGGGACGCCGCTCTCCCGCAGCACCCGGCCGACCTCGGCCCGGGAACGCAGGTGGGGGGAGAGCTCGTGCTCCGGTACGCCGGGCGGCACCAGGCCGCCGAGGTAGACGATCCGTCGGACCCCGGCCCGGGCGGCGGCCGCCCCGAAGGCCCGGGCCGCGTCCCGGTCACGCTGCTCGAAGGAGGGGCCGGTGCCGAGCGAGTGCACCAGGTAGTACGCCACCTCGACACCGTCGAACACGCCGTCCAGGGTCTCGGGCCGGGTGACGTCGGCGGTGGCGGTCCGTACGGCTTGGCGCCACGGCTGGTCGCGGAGCCGGCCCGGGTCGCGGACCAGGCAGCGCACCCGGTACCCCTCGGCCAGCAGGCCGGGCACCAGCCGGCCGCCGAGGTAGCCGGTGGCGCCGGTGACCAGGCAGAGCGGGCGTCCGGTGGGCTCGTCGGTCATCTGCGCTCCCCGTGGGGTGGAGGACTCGGTGGGGTCTGCGGTCGCCCGGTGGGTGCGCGGTCCTGGTGGGTGTGCGTCCCCGGTGGGTGTGTCCCGCCTCCCAGCCTCCTGGAAGTCCGCCGAAGGGGCCAACCGGCCGGGCCCTGGCCGGTCGGCCCGCCCGGATCAGGCCGTCTCGACGGGCAGCCCGGCCTCCACCCAGTCCTGGATGCCCTCGCGGTACTTGCGGACGTCGGTGTAGCCGAGCGCGGTCAGCCGGTCGGCCACCTGGCCGCTGTTGGGGCAGGCCGGGTTGGAGCAGTAGGTGACGATCGCGGCGTCGCGGTCCGGGAGCAGGGCGGGCGCCTGGGCGTCCACGTCGGCGCGGACCAGGGCGACGGCGCCGGGCAGGTGCTGCTGGGCGTAGTACTCGCCGCCGAGCGTGTCCAGCACGGTCACGGCGCCGGCCGCGATCGCCGAGGCCAGTTCGTCACGGGATATGAGTGCGGTCATGGCAGTGCCTCCAAAGGAATCGGACTACAGTCCTCTTGTGACTCACGACAGTAACGGACTGCAGTCCGGTTCCGCAATGCCGCTGGAACTCCTGCGCACGCCGCCGCCCAAGGAGCGTGCCGACGCCGCCCGCAACCGGGCCGCGGTGCTGGAGGCGGCTGCCCGCCTCTTCGCGGAGCAAGGGGTGGAGGCGGTCTCGATGGACCAGGTCGCGGCGGCCGCCGGCGTCGGCAAGGGCACCCTGTTCCGCCGCTTCGGCGACAAGGCCGGGCTGGCCGCCGCGCTGCTGGACGCCCGCGAGCGGGTGCTCCAGGAGGCCGTCCTGCACGGGCCGCCCCCGCTCGGGCCCGGCGCCCCGGCCGACCTGCGGGTCGACGCCTTCCTCGACGCCTATCTGGACTACCTGCTGGAGCACCTGCCCCTGGTCCGGATGTCGGAGACCGCCTCCCCCGGCGCCCGCTACCGGATCGGCGCCTACCGGTTCTGGCACCGCCACCTGGCGATCCTGCTCGCGGGCTCCCCGGATCCCGACCACACCGCGCACGCCCTGCTCGCGGCCGTCGCCGGTGAGCACGTCGCCGCGCTGCTGCCGGAGCTCGGCGCGGAGCGGATCCGGGCGGGGGTGAAGCGGCTCGCCCGCGCGGCACGCTGAGGCGCCCGGCCCCGGTCCCGGGGCGAGGCGCTGCGGCGCGGTCCTGCGGCGCGGTCCTACGGCGTGGGTGAGAGCGGGCCGATCCGGGTGTCGTCGTCCAGGGTGGCCGTCACGGTGGTCGGGTCGGCGGGTGGGTGTTCGAGGGCCAGGGTGTGGTCGGGGGCCGGGTGTTCGGAGCCGCCGAGCGGGCCGGTGACGGTGAACCGGGTGACCCGGCGGCTGCCGGCGGCCAGCAGGTAGTCGTGGCCGTCGGGAGAACGCCACCTGGTCCAGCCGACGGTGTGCTGGTCGAAGCGGCTGCAACCGCGCCCCTCGGCGAGGGCGGTGCGGCGGGCCGGGTCGTCCGGTCGGGAGGCGGGGAGCAGCAGGTCGGTGGCGGCCGAGCCGGTGCCGTTCCAGCGGTCGGTGCGCAGGCAGACCCAGGTGGCGGTGCCGGCCTGGCGCGGCAGCGGCTGCTGGGCGAACGCCCAGGCGTTCAGGGACTTCACGCCGGGTGCCCGCTCGGGGACGGTGCAGGCGGTGCGGGCCCAGGTGAGCAGGGCGTCGGTGCCGGTGGCCTCGCGTGGGGAGCGGGCCTCGCCCTGCTGGGGCGGCGGGGTGTAGGTCAGGTGGGCGGGCAGCAGGCCGCCGACGTCGGCGAGCAGGAAGGCGTGGTTCTCGGCGACCGTCCGGGAGGAGCGGAGCTGGAGCACCGCGCCGTCCAGGCAGCCACCGGGCGTGCCGGTCGGGACGGGGACGGTCAGCCCGTCGGTGCGGTCCACGGCCCGGGCGGGGGAGTTCGGCTCGCGCAGCAGTCTGGTCTCCGCGCTCTCCACCCAGGGGGCCAGCAGGAAGCGGGAGTTGACCCCCTCGCGGCGCAGCACCACGGCGGCGCCGGTGACCACGTCGGAGTCGTCCGCCCGGGCCAGCAGCAGGCCGCCCGCCGGGCCGTCCGTGTAGCGGGCGATCCGGCCGCCGTCGTACAGCAGCACCACGGCCGCCCCGCCGACGCGGCCGGCGAACAGCAGGTGCGGGGCGCTGATCGGCGGGCCGGGCGGGGTGCCGGGCTCCAGCTGGAGGTGTCCGGTCCGCCAGGCGTCCACGGCTCGGGCGACCAGCTCCTCGTCGCCGAGCAGGTCGCCCCGGGCCGGCCAGGCGGAGAGGTCGAGGCGGGCGGTGCGCTGCCAGAGGTCGGGCGCGGCCCGCAGCGCCCTGGTCGGAGCGGTGCCGCCCGCGGCCGGGACCTGGTCGTCGGAGGTCGGCCGGCCGCCGCGGGCGGGAGCGGGCGGGGTCGGCAGTGGCAGCGCCCAGGCGGTGCAGGCCGCCAGCACCAGCGCGCCGCCCACCGTCAGCCGGGCCGTCCGCCGGCGTCGCAGCAGATCGCCGGGGCGGACCCGGACGGTGCACGGGTCGAACCGGGTCGAAGAGGCCAACTCCTCCGGCAGCAGCGGGGATTCGAGGTTCAGCCGGTCCGCCT
Organism: Kitasatospora sp. NPDC049258; assembly: GCF_040678895.1. NCBI lineage: Bacteria > Bacillati > Actinomycetota > Actinomycetes > Kitasatosporales > Streptomycetaceae > Kitasatospora > Kitasatospora sp. NPDC049258. The sequence continues at coordinate 35,484 of NZ_JBFAQT010000007.1, read as the reverse complement.
GGCGGAGTGCGCCGCCCGCTTCCGGCACCCCGGCGGCGGTGAGCAGCCGGGCGGTCGCGTCGGGCGACAGCTGTTCGGCCCGGCGCAGCGCGTACGCGGCCCGGCCGGCGGGGGAGAGCGCCGCCAGGGCCCGGTCCACCGCCAGCTCGGCGGCCGTCCCGTCGGCGGTGAACAGCCGCAGCCCCCAGACCCGGGGCAGCAGCCCGATCCTCGGCCGCCGGGCCGCGGCCAACGCCCGGCGCACCACCCGCACCCGCAGCGCGGCGTACAGCGCCTCCGGGTCCTCGGCCCGCACCGCGCCCCGGCCCGGCAGCGCCCGCTGGACCACCCCGTGCGCGGTCAGCAGCCGCCGCCTGCGGTCGGGCCCGGCCGGCAGGATCAGGTACGCGATCCTGGTCAGCCGCCCGTAGTGGCGCACCAGCGAAGCCTCGGCGTCACCGAGCCCACCCGCACCCCGGCCACCCGCACCCCGGCCGAAGGCCCGGGCCGAGGACTCGACGGCGCGGCGCAGTATCTGACGGTCCATCGGATCGGCTCCCGGTGGGGCGGCTCGCAGGGGCAGCGCGCCCGGCGTGGTGCGTTGCAGATCATCCAACGAGTCGATCATGCGATGGTTGCGGCAACCGGCTGATCCGTCGGTGTGGTCGGCTTGTCGCGCAGGGGTCGGCCGATCCGTGGCACCCACCGGCGGGCGGTGACCGGTCGTCACGTGCGCCGGGGTCGCGTTATAGTTTTCCTCCGTCAGTGCGGAGGCGCACCTCGACATCCTCGGGATCCCGGCTTTCCCGTGGCGAGGGAAGGAACTCTCACGAGTCCACCGCTCAGTCTGTCGTCAGCAGGATGTACCGACCTGCCTCCTATCGCCGCAGCCGGGGCGGCATAGAGGGTGTCGTATGTCCGTAACCAGGAACAACCGTGTGCGCACGGCGCGTGAGTGTGCCAAGGCCACCGGTGCGCGGCTGACGGCTTGCGGGGATTGGGCTGCGCAGGGGCTGATCTCCCGCTTCCAGCCGGTTCCCGATGGATGGTCCGGAGCACAGCGCAGCTTCGAGGCGTACATGGTGAACGTACTTGCCAACGCCTTGCGCGACCATCAGCTCAACGGTGCGCTCTTCGGTGTGGCAACGGCCGTCCCCGCAGCCGAAGCCCTCACGCTCCTGCTCGATTCGGACATGGCCGACCGGGTGCTCGCCGAGCTGTTGCCGCGCTTCGATCTCGACTACGGGGGACTTCGTGGCGTGCCGGGCCTTCGCGCGAAGGTTCAGGGCGCCACGGCGCTCGTGCACGACCTGTCCACCGGCGCCTGCGTCACGCTCGCGAAGTCGAATGGATCCACGTTCGCCGTTCCTGCTGACCATGAGCGTGACCGCCCGCTCTGGAAGTCCAGCCCGAGGAGCCTCGATCCCGGTGAGCGGGAGGATCTCGCCCTCTGGGAGGACAGGAGGTGGTCGGACGAGGATGTCGAGGCTCGTGACTTCCTGCTCAGCCGGCTGCTACGGCGGCCCCGGATCGTGAACTCGGCCGCGGGCGCTCACGGCTGGGCCAACACCTACAGCCACGGCACGAGCGATCTCGTCATCGAATGGTGCTGCGGTGGGGAGTTGGACCAGTACGAACGCTGGCTGAGGCGTAGCGGCGTAGCAGCGACTCCGCAAGGACTCGATCGGCTTCGCTCCACCGCGGAGTTCCCGGGAACGATCGACCTGGGGCAGGGGCGCGTATATCTCAGGCGCCAGCCCTCCTGCACCATCCCGCACAACCTGATCAGCGAACAGGAGTTGGACAGGCAGATCCGCGAGGAGTACCGGCGATGAACCTTGACGTGGTGGCCGCGGTGTTTGCTTCCTCGACGACCTTGGCCGGGCTGGCCAAGCTGGCTCGCGACATCCTGATCATGCGTCAGGTCGAACGGCTCATGGCGGGGTGCAGCTCGGCCCAGCGTGCTCACCTGAGCCGCGATCTTGCTGCGGTTCTGCGAGGGGGAGCCGTGTCATCGGGGTCGGCCGGCGCGCAGACCGCACCAGCGGATGGCGAGGGCCCTGCCCAGCTCTGACCGTGTGGTGGCCCGGGTCAGAGTTCGAAGATGCCGTACGAGAAGCCGGTGGCGTGCAGGTGGGTGTCGGTGAGGTGGATGCCGTGGGTGGTGAGTTCGCGGCGGGGGGTCGGGGTGGGGAGGGGGAGGGTGGCCGGGGCGCGGCGGGGGTTGACGACGATCAGGAAGCGGTCGCCGCGGGTGTAGGCGAGGGGGTAGCCGGTGTGCAGGACCTCGACCTCGCCGTGGGTGCCGAGTTCGGGGTGGGTGCGGCGCAGTGCGATCAGGTGGCGGACCTGGTGCAGCAGGGAGGATTCGTCGGCGCGCTGGGTGGCGACGTCGGGGCGGTCGGCGGCGGGGTCGAGCGGGAGGTAGAGGTCGGTGGCGGTGGAGAAGCCGGCGCCCGGGCCGGCGTCCCACTGCATCGGGGTGCGCGAGCCGGCCCGGTTGTAGCGCGGGCCGAGGGTGCTGCCCTCGGTGTCGGGGAGCCCGGGGACGTACCGCATGCCGATCTCGTCGCCGTAGTAGATGGCGGGCAGGGTCGGCCAGGTGAGCTGGAAGGCGAAGGCGGGGGCGAGCTGGTCGCGGGTGCGCGGGCCGCAGGCCAGCCGGGAGAAGTCGTGGTTGGAGGTGGGCAGCGAGATCCGGCCGGCGCTGCCGACGGCCCGGTCGGCGGCGCGCCAGGCGTCCAGGAAGACGCCGAAGTCGCCCTTGCCGTCGGCGTCGAAGTAGCAGGGTTCGGCCGGCCAGCCGTCCTGGTCGGTGCCGGCGCCGTTCTGCCAGAGCGAGCGCAGCGGGCGCCCGTCGGTGTCCCCGCCGAACTGGAGGAAGAAGTCGGCGTGGAACCCGGCCGGGACGGACCGCGCCGGGTCGCCCCACTCGGCCAGCAGTGCCGCGTCCGGGTGCCGCTGGTCCAGCCAGCCGCGCAGCTCGGTCCACAGCCGGCCGGTCTCCACCGTGCCGGGGTCGTCCTTGACCAGGGAGGAGGCCATGTCGACGCGGAAGCCGGCCACGCCCAGCCCCAGCCAGTGCGCCATGATCGCGCGCAGCGCCGCCCGGTTGGCGCGCGGGCCCTCGGCGTCCACCGGTTGGCGCCAGGGCTCGGCCGGATCGGTGCGGGCGTAGCCGAAGTTGAGCGCGGGCTGGAAGTCGAAGAAGTTCGGCAGGTACCAGCCGGGGCGCCCGCCCGGGGAGGCGACGAACCGCTCGGCGGGGTGGTCGGCCCAGATGTACCGGTGGTCGGCCGGGTCCTCGGCGGCGGCCAGGAACCACGGGTGCCGGTCCGAGGTGTGTCCGGCGACCAGGTCGAGCAGCACCCGGATGCCCAACCGGCCGGCCTGCTCGGTGAGTTCGGCGAGCGCTCCGGCGTCGCCGTACCGCGGTGCGGTGGCCAGGTAGTCGCTGACGTCGTAGCCGGCGTCGCGGAACGGCGAGGCGAAGCAGGGGTTGAGCCAGATCGCGTCCACCCCGAGCCAGGCCAGGTACTCCAGGCGCGCGGCGAGGCCGGCGAAGTCCCCGATCCCGTCACCGCCGGAGTCGGCGAAGCTCTGCGGGTAGACCTGGTACAGGACGGCGTCGGACAGCCAGGACGGTACGGGGCGGGGCGTGGGCATGGGCATGGGCGCTCCTTCTGCCGGGCGCGTACGGGGCACTCCCCCCAGGATGCCCCGCGCCGGCCGTCGCCGCCGGGAGTCCGCAAACGCCGCCGGGCGGCGGCGCGCTACCGCGGCGGTGTCGCGCGGAAGGCCGCCAGGATCGCCTCCGCGGCGAGCGTCGCGGTCAGCGTGCCCTCGCGGACCTGCTGCTCCAGACCCGGGGTGAGTCGCCGGACCTCGGGGTGCTCGTGCAGGGCGGAGAGCAGCTGGTCGTGGACCATCGACCAGGTCCAGTCCACCTGCTGGGCGCGCCGCTTGGCCGCCAGCTCGCCGGCGGCCTCCAGCAGGGTCCGGTGCTGCCGCAGGCGCTCCCAGAGCTCCTCCAGGCCGCTGCCGTCGCGCCCGCTGCAGGTCAGCACCGGCGGTGTCCAGACGGCGTCCGGGGCCTGCAACAGGCGTAGCGCACCGGCGAGTTCGCGGGCGGCGGCCTTGGCGTCGCGCTCGTGCGGGCCGTCCGCCTTGTTGACGGCGACCAGGTCGGCCAGCTCCAGCACGCCCTTCTTGATGCCCTGCAGCTGGTCGCCCGTCCGGGCCAGGGTGAGCAGCAGGAAGGAGTCCACCATGTTGGCCACGGTGGTCTCCGACTGCCCCACCCCGACCGTCTCGATCAGCACCACGTCGTAGCCGGCCGCCTCCATCACCACCATGGACTCCCGGGTGGCCCGGGCCACCCCGCCCAGCGTCCCCGAGGTGGGGGACGGCCGGACGAAGGCGTTCGGGTCGACCGCGAGCCGCTCCATCCGGGTCTTGTCGCCCAGGATGGAGCCGCCGGTGCGGCTGGAGGTCGGGTCGACGGCGAGCACCGCGACCCGGTGTCCGGTGCCGGTCAGCATGGTGCCGAAGGCCTCGATGAAGGTGGACTTGCCCACCCCCGGGACCCCGGTGATGCCGATCCGCACCGCCTTGCCGGCGTGCGGCAGCAACTCGACCAGCAGCCGCTGGGCGAGCACCCGGTGGTCCGGGCGGGTGGACTCCACCAGCGTGATGGCCCGCGCGATGTAGGCGCGCGAGCCGTCCAGCACACCCTTGACGTAGGCGTCGAGGTCGATCGTCCGCGGCGGCATCTCGTCAGCGGCTCACAGCTCGTGGCCGAGGTCGGCGGCCAGTGCCTTCAGCAGGTCGTAGGCCGCGTCCGGGATGACCGTGCCGGGCGGGAAGACCGCGGCCGCGCCGGCCTCGTACAGGGCGTCGAAGTCCTGCGGGGGGATCACGCCGCCGACCACGATGGTGATGTCCTCCCGTCCGGCGGCGGCGAGTTCGGCGCGCAGCGCGGGCACCAGGGTGAGGTGGCCGGCGGCCAGCGAGGAGACGCCGACGATGTGCACGTCCGCCTCCACGGCCTGCCGGGCGACCTCGGCGGGGGTCTGGAACAGCGGGCCGACGTCGACCGTGAAGCCCAGGTCCGCGAAGGCGGTGGCGATCACCTTCTGGCCGCGGTCGTGGCCGTCCTGGCCCATCTTGGCGACCAGGATGCGCGGGCGGCGGCCCTCGGCCTCCTCGAACCTCTCGACCAGCGCCCGGGTGCGCTCGACCCCGGTGGACGGTCCTGCCTCGTCGCGGTACACACCGGAGATGGTACGGATCTGGCCGGAGTGGCGTCCGTAGACCTTCTCCAGGGCGTCCGAGATCTCGCCGACGGTGGCCTTGGCCCGGGCGGCGTCCACGGCCAGCGCCAGCAGGTTGCCCTCCAGCGAGCCGCCGCCCTTGGCGCCGGCCTCGGCCGAGTGGGTCAGCGCCCGCAGGGCGGCCTGGCAGACCTCCTCGTCGCGCTCGGCGCGCAGCCGGCGGAGCTTGTCGATCTGCTGGGCGCGCACCGAGGAGTTGTCGACCTTGAGCACGTCGATCTGCTCGTCGTTGGCGACCCGGTACTTGTTGACGCCGATCACCGGCTGGCGGCCGGAGTCGATCCGGGCCTGGGTACGGGCCGCGGCCTCCTCCACCCGGAGCTTGGGGATGCCCGCGTCGATCGCCTTGGCCATGCCGCCGGCCGCCTCGACCTCCTGGATGTGCTGCCAGGCGCGGGCCGCCAGGTCGTGGGTCAGCTTCTCGACGTAGGCGCTGCCGCCCCAGGGGTCGATCACCCGGCAGGTGCCCGACTCCTGCTGGAGCATCAGCTGGGTGTTGCGGGCGATCCGGGCCGAGAAGTCGGTCGGCAGCGCCAGCGCCTCGTCCAGCGCGTTGGTGTGCAGCGACTGGGTGTGGCCCTGGGTGGCGGCCATCGCCTCCACGCAGGTGCGGGTGACGTTGTTGAACACGTCCTGGGCGGTCAGCGACCAGCCGGAGGTCTGCGAATGGGTGCGCAGCGACAGCGACTTGGCGTTCTGGGGGTCGAACTGCTTCACCAGCTTGGCCCACAGCAGCCGGGCCGCGCGCAGCTTGGCGACCTCCATGAAGAAGTTCATGCCGATGGCCCAGAAGAACGACAGCCGGGGCGCGAAGGCGTCCACGTCCAGCCCGGCACCCAGGCCCGCCCGCAGGTACTCCACGCCGTCGGCCAGGGTGTAGGCCAGCTCCAGGTCGGCCGTGGCCCCGGCCTCCTGGATGTGGTAGCCCGAGATGGAGATCGAGTTGTACCGGGGCATCTTCTGCGAGGTGTACGCGAAGATGTCGGAGATGATCCGCATCGAGGGCAGCGGCGGGTAGATGTAGGTGTTGCGGACCATGAACTCCTTGAGGATGTCGTTCTGGATGGTCCCCGCGAGCTTCTCGGGCGCCACCCCCTGCTCCTCGGCCGCCACGATGTAGAGCGCCAGGATCGGCAGCACCGCGCCGTTCATGGTCATCGACACCGACATCTTGTCCAGCGGGATGCCGTCGAACAGCTGGCGCATGTCGTAGATCGAGTCGATCGCCACGCCCGCCATGCCGACGTCGCCGGTCACCCGGGGGTGGTCGCTGTCGTAGCCGCGGTGGGTCGGCAGGTCGAAGGCGACCGACAGGCCCTTCTGGCCGGCCGCCAGGTTGCGGCGGTAGAAGGCGTTGGATTCCTCGGCGGTGGAGAAGCCCGCGTACTGGCGGACCGTCCACGGCTGGTTGACGTACATGGTCGGGTAGGGCCCGCGCAGGAACGGGGCGACGCCCGGGTAGGTGCCCAGGAAGTCCAGCCCGGTCAGGTCCTCGGCGGCGTACAGCGGCTTGACGCCGATCCCCTCCGGGGTCTCCCAGAGCAACTCCTCGACGTCCTTGCCGGTGGCCTGCTGCCAGGCCGCCCGCCACTGCTCGCCGGAGGCCGCGGGGGCGGCCTGCGGGTCGAGTCCGATCTCCGTGAAGTCGGGGATCATCGGGCCACTCCGATCAGGTCGAGCAGGGAGGTGAGGAGCGCGACCGCGTCGCCGCCCGCGGAGACGAACTCGTCCACGCCGGCCTGCCGGTAGCCCGGCTCGCGGTCGGCGGCCGGACGGCCGGCGAGCAGCAGCCGGGTGGCGCCGGCGGCCTTGAGCGCCGCGGCCACCGGCTCGGCGTGCTCCTCGTACAGCGCGTCGGCGGAGCAGAGCGCGGCCGGCCCGGCGCCGCTCGCGGTGAAGGCCTCGGCCAGCGCGGCCGGGTCGGTGCCCTGGCCGACCACGGTCTCGATGCCGCCGGCCTGGAGCAGGTTGGCGGTGAAGGTCAGCCGGGCGGTGTGCGCGGCCGCGGGGCCGAGCGCGGCCAGGAACACCCGCGGCCGGGCGCCGGTGGCCGCCAGGTGGCGGTCGGAGCGGGTGCGCAGGGCCTCGTACGCCTCGGCGCGGCGGACCCGGGGCAGGCCGCCGGTGGGCCGGGCCGGGGCGGCGGCGCGGACCAGCGGCTGCTCGCCCAGGTTGGGGAACTCGCTGACGCCGGTGATCGGTTCGCGGCGGCGGGCCAGCGCGGTGGAGCGCCGGGCCCAGGTGTCGCCGATCCGGTCCGCGACCAGTCCTGAGGTGAGCGCGGCGCGCTGGCCGCCGGCCCGCTCGATCTCCTGGAACCAGCTCCAGGCGGCCCGGGCCAGCTCGTCGGTCAGCCGCTCGACGTACCAGGAGCCGCCTGCCGGGTCGATCACCCGGGCCAGGTGCGACTCCTCCAGCAGGATCGCCTGGGTGTTGCGGGCGATCCGGCGGGCGAAGGCGTCGGGCAGGCCGAGCGCGCTGTCGAAGGGCAGCACCGTCACCGCGTCCGCGCCGCCGACGCCCGCGGCGAGGCAGGCGACGGTGGTGCGCAGCATGTTCACCCAGGGGTCGCGCTCGGTCATCATCACCGTCGAGGTGACGGCGTGCTGGCGCTGGGCGGCGGCCTGCGGCGATACCCCGCAGGCCTCGGCGACCCGCGACCACAGCCGGCGGGCGGCCCGGAAGACCGCGATGGTGAGGAACTGGTCGGCGCCGGCGGCGAGCCGGAACTCCAGCTGCGCGGCGGCCGCGTCCACGCTCAGCCCGGCGGCCGTCAGCTCCCGCAGGTAGGCGACGCCGGTGGCCAGCGCGCAACCCAGCTCCTGGGCGGGCGAGGCACCGGCCTCGTGGTACGGCAGGGCGTCGACGGTGATCGCGCGCAGCCCCGGCCAGCCGTCGTGCAGCCGGGCGGCGAGCGCGGCGGCGGCGGCCAGCCGCTCGGTGGTGGCGGTGTCGTCCCCGGTCCTGGCCAGCAGGCCCAGCGGGTCGGCGCCGAGGCTGCCGGTGGCGGCCTCGGCGGGCACGCCGCGCTCCTGGTACAGCGCGAGCAGCCGCTCGGCGGCCGCCGGGAAGTCCGCCCCGGCGTCCAGCACCACGGCGGCCAGGTCCAGGTACACGCCCCGGAGCAGCTCGGGCAGCGCCTCGACGGGCGCACCGGTGCGCCCGAGCTCCAGCCAGAGCGAGCTCACCCCGTGCTCAAGATCGGCGAGCACCGCCTCGTTGGCGGCCTGCGGGTCCGGGTGGGCGTGGCGCTGGCGCACGTCCCAGCCGGCGACGGCCGAGCCCTGTGGCCGCCCGCCGCGGACGAACGGCGGGAAGCCCGGGTAGCCGGCCCCGTCCGGTGCGTCCTCGGCGGTGTACAGCGGACGAGCCGTGAGGCCGTCCTCCAGCTTGGTGGCGAGGGCGTCCTCGGCCTGTGCGCCGGCCACGTCCTGCTTGCCGGACTTGCGCAACACACCTTCGACCAGGCGCTGCCACTGCTCACGGCTTGCATCCGGGAACTCGGCGGCCAGGGAGAGCCCTTCGGGCGAGACCGTCATGAGGGAAGGTTAGAGCCCGTTCACGTGGGGCTGTACAGCGAAACGGTGTGACCTTTCACTCCTTGCACTCCAAGCGCCGCAGAGTGCAACACCGGTGCAATCAGGCGAAACGTTTCGGCCCTCCGGCGCGGCGGACCGCGGCGACGGTCCGTACACCCGCCGGTCGCCGCGCCCCGCCCGGCCCGAGGGCTGCCAGAGCGGTGGCGGTCGCCCGTGCCGCGCGGGCGTCCAGCCGGTCGGCGGTGCCGGCCAGCAGATGGGCGGTCTCGGTGGCGGCCAGCGCCAGCAGGCCGGGCAGCAGGTCGGTGCAGCGGGCGGCCACCCAGCGGGTGCCCTGGGTGGCCATCCAGCGCAGGTCCGCGACGAAGCCCGGGGCGGCGGTGGCCGCGGCCGGGGCGGGGGCCGGGCCGAGCCGGTGGCCCGAGGCGCTCAGCAGGGCGTGGAAGTCCCCGGCGATCCGGTGGTGCCCGACCGCGCTCGGGTGCAGCCGGTCCACGCTCAGCAGGGCGCGCTCGGTCAGCCAGGGCAGCTCGGCGAGGTGCAGGTGGGCCGCCCCGTACCGGGCGGAGAGGGTGTGCACGGCCGTGTTCACCGAGCGCATCCGGCGGGCCAGCGGGCGGGCCAGCGGCCGCGGCAGCCGCAGCAGCAGGCCCGGGTCGGGCAGGCAGGCGGTGAGCACGGTGCTGCCGTGGGCGGTGAGGGCGGCCAGCGCGGTGTCCAGGTGGCCGGCCGTCCGGGCGATGTCGAACCCGGCCCGCAGGGTGTCGTTGCCGCCGATCAGCACGGCGGCGTAGGCCGGGCGCAGGGCGAGCGCGGCCGGCAGCTGAACGCCGATCAGGTCGTTGCTGAGCGCCCCGCTGTTCGCCAGGTTGCGGAACTCCACCGGGCCGTCGGCCAGGCTCGGCGCGAGCACCGCCGCCCAGCCGCGCCAGCCCGCCGGCACCGGGTCGCCCACGCCTTCGGTGATCGAGTCGCCGAGGGCGGCGAAGCGTACCGCCGTCACGGCGCGCTCCGGCGGCTCTGCCCGGCCGGTCGTCACGGCGCGGCCCTGCGCCGGCCGGCCGGCAGCGGCACCCGTTGCGCGGTCAGGAAGCCCGCGACCGCGGCATCCCAGCCGAAGCCCTCCGCCCGGCTGCGTGCCGCGGCCCGCCGCTCGGCGGCCGGCCGGCCGAGCAACTCCCGTACGGCGTCCGCGAACCCGACCCCGGAGTCGGCCGCCGCCGCGCCGGCCGGGCCGACGATCGGGGGCAGCGCGGAGGAGCGGCTCACCGCCACCGGGGTCCCGCAGGCGAGTGCCTCCAGGGCCGCCAGCCCGAAGGTCTCCACCGGCCCGGGGGCGATCGCGACGTCCGCGGCGGCCAGCAGCGCCGCCACCTCCGAGCGCCCGCCGAGGTGCCCGAGGAAGCGCACCGGCAGCCGCAGCTCGGCCGCCCGCGCCTCCAGCCGGCGGCGCAGCGGCCCGGCCCCGGCGACCGCCAGCACGGCCGGGAGGCGGTCCCGGCGGCGCAGCACGGCCAGCGCCTCCAGGGCCCGCTCCGGCTTCTTCTCCGGCGACAGCCGGGAGCAGAGCACCAGCAGCAGCTGGCCGGGCTCGGCGTGGCGGGCCCGCACCGCCGGGTCGTGCCGGTCCGGGTGCAGCTGCTCCAGGTCGACCCCGAGCGGCGCCCGGGCCAGGTTCGTGGCGCCGATCCGCTCGAACTCGGCGGCGGCCCAGGCGGTGGTGCACAGCACCGTGTCGTAGGCGGCCGCGGTCCGCGCGTTCAGCCGGTCGGCCAGCGAGCGGGCGGTGCCGGCCGGCACGCCCCAGGTGCCGAGCAGGCCGGTCGCGCTCTCGTGCGAGACCATCGCCGAGCGCACGCCGTTGGCCCGGGCCCAGGCGCCGGTCCAGCGCAGGGTGGTGCGGTCGGAGACCTCCAGCCGGTCGGGGGCGAGCGCGGCCAGGGTGCGGGCGACGGCCCGCCGGTCGGTGAGCACCCGGTAGCCGCCGCTGCCCGGGACCGGCCGGCCGGGCAGGGTGACCACCCGGCCCTGGGAGGTCCACTCGTCGGCCGCCCGCGGCCCCGGCACCACCAGCACCGGCTGGTGGCCGGCCGCCAGGTACCCCTCGCCGAGGTGCCGCAGGGCGGTGCGCAGGCCGCCGGAGACCGGGGTGACGAAGTTGGCCACCCGCACGATCCGCAGGCCGTCCGGGGCCTCGCTCATGCCGGCAGCTCCTCGGGCAGCTCCGCGGGCACCGGCTGGCCGGGGATCGCGGGGGCGGGGAGCACCGGGCCGGGGCCGGCCGGGCCGGTCGGGTCGAGCGCCTGGTCCACCGCAGGGTGCAGCGCCTGCACGGGCGCGCCGTGGTGCTCGGCCAGCACATCGGCGTAGTGCCGCAGCAGCAGGTCGCCGACCGCCTCCCAGGTCCGCGCGGTGACGTCGGCCCGGCCGGCCTGCCCGTAGCCGATCCGCAGCTCGGGCCCGGCCGCGGCCAGCTCGGCGACCGCCCGGGTGACGGCGCCGGTGTCCCGCGGCGGCACCAGCAGCCCGGTGCGGTGGTGCCCGACCAGGTCGAGCGGGCCGCCGACGGCGGGCGCGACCACCGGGACGCCGCTGGCCATCGCCTCCTGGATGGTCTGGCAGAAGGTCTCCAGCGGACCGGTGTGCACGAAGAGGTCCAGGGTGGCGAAGCAGCGGGCCAGCTCGGCGCCGGTGCGCCGGCCCAGGAACAGCGCCTTCGGCATCGCGGCCTTCAGCGCCGGGGCGCTCGGGCCGTCGCCGATCACCACCACCCGCACCCCGGGCAGCCCGCAGGCCCCGGCCAGCAGGTCCACCCGCTTCTCGGGGGCCAGCCGGCCGACGTAGCCGACCAGCAGCTCGCCGTTCGGGGCCAGCGTGCGGTGCAGCGCCTCGTCGCGGTGCGCCGGGTGGAAGCGGACCGAGTCCACCCCGCGCGGCCACAGCCGGACCCGCGGCACGCCGTGCGCGGTGAGGTCCTGGGCGGCGGGCGTGGACGGCGCGAGGGTGCGGTCCGCGGCCGCGTGCACCGACCGGATCCGCGCCCAGGCGAGCGCCGAGCCGATCCCGCGGCCGACCCGGTACGCCTGCGCGTACCCGGCCAGGTCGGTCTGGTAGACGGCCACGGTGGGCAGCCCCAGCCGCTCGGCCACCCGCGCCCCGCGGGCGCCGAGCACGAACGGGCTGGCCAGGTGGACCAGGTCGGGCCGGTGCGCGGCCACCGCGGCGGCCAGCTGCCGGCTGGGCAGGGCCACCCGGACCTGCGGGTAGCCCGGCAGCGGGACGGAGGGCACCCGCACCACCGGCAGCGGGGTCGAGTCCGGGCCGAAGGAGTGCGGCGGGCAGTGGGCGCCCCGGGCCGGGGCCGGGGTGATGACCAGCGGCTCATGGCCGCGCCTGACCAGGTGCTCCGCGGTCCTCAGCACGCTGTGGGCGACGCCGTTGACCTCAGGAGGGAAGGACTCGGTGACGATGGCGACTCGCATGCCAACGTTGTGTCCGGCCGGAGCGTGCGGCTGACCAAGGGGATCTTTCGTACAGGCGAACGTCCGTGACCAATTGGGCGCACCCCGGCGCAGCCGGGCGGCGGCGCGGGCGCCCCGGCGGGCCTCAGGCCGGAGCCGGGGTCTCCTCGCGGAGCGCCCAGGGCGAGCCGTAGGCGGTCAGCAGGTCGAGGAAGGGGCGGGCCGGGAAGGCCTCGGGGCCGAGCACACCGGTGCCGGACCAGGCGCCGGTGGCCAGGAGTTCGAGCGCGACGACCGGGTTGATGGCGGTCTGCCAGACCACCGCCTGCGAGCCGTACTCGCGCATCGACCAGGCGTTGTCGACCACGTGGTAGAGGTACACCTGGCGCGGGCGGCCGTCCTTGGTGCCGCGGACCCAGGTGCCGGCGCAGGTCTTGCCGTGCATCCGGTCACCGAGGGTGGCCGGGTCGGGCAGGCAGGCGGCCACCACGTCGCGCGGGGAGACCTGGACCGGGCCGTCCGGGCTGCGGACGGTGACCGGGTCGGTGGCGTCGAGGCCGAGCAGGTGCAGGGTCTTGAGCACCTCGATGAACTCCCGCCCCAGGCCGTACTTGAAGGTGACCCGGCGGGCGTCGATCCAGCGCGGGACCAGCAGCACCTCCTCGTGCTCCACGTTGACGCACTCGACCGGGCCGATGCCCTCCGGGAAGTCGAACACCTCGGGCTCGCTGAACGGCTCGGTGGTGTACCAGCCGCGCCCGCGCTCGAAGACCACCGGTGGGTTGAGGCACTCCTCGATGGTGGTCCAGATGCTGAACGAGGGGGCGAACTCGTAGCCCTCGACGGTGAGATCGGCGCCGTCCCGGATCCCGATCTCGTCGATCCGATCGAACAGCTCGTCGGCGGCGTGCCGGGCGAACACGTCGGACAGGCCCGGCTCGACGCCCATCCCGCACAGCGCCAGCAGCCCGGCCTCCTCCCAGGCCTCGGCCTGCGCGAACTGGCCGTCGCCGAGCTTGACGCCGGTCTCCTGGTACGGGCGCTCCGGGTGCGGCCGGGAGAGTGACATCGCCATGTCGAGGTAGTGCGCGCCGGCGGCCCGGGCGGCCTCGAACAGCGGTGGGACGAACCTCGGGTCGGTGGCGTTGAACAGCACGTCGCACCGGTGCTCGGCGAGCAGCGCGCGGACGCCGGCCGGGTCGGAGGCGTCGACGGTGGCCGGGCGGAAGCGCTCCGCGCCGGCCTGGCCGGCCAGCGAGGCGACCACCGCCGCGGCCCGCGCGGGGTCGAAGTCGGCGACCACGAAGCGTTCGAAGAACGGCCGCCGGACCGCGATCCGGGCGGCCGCGCCGCCCACGCCGCCGGCACCGACCAGCAGGATCCTCATGGCTGCCTCAGCTCTTGACGGCGGGGTCGGCGTCGGCCGGGTCCGCGGTGCCCACCGGGACGTCCGGGTGCCGGAACCAGGAGTTGTCGACCGCCCACTGGATCAGCATCAGGATCACGCCGAGCAGCAGCGCGCCGATGCCGATCACGGTCACCCCGCCGACGTCGCCGATGCCCGGCAGGTTGATGGAGGTGGAGCCGTAGTCGGGGTCGGCGTAGACGTCGAAGGCGGCGTAGCAGAAGAAGTACAGCAGGATCAGGCCGCCGAGCAGGGGTGCCAGGCCCTTGAAGACGAAGTCGCGCACGCTGCGGGTCAGCACCCGGCGGTAGTACCAGACGCAGGCGAAGCCGGTCAGGCCGTAGTAGAACGCGATCGCCAGGCCGACCGAGGCGATCGAGTCGGCCAGCACGTTGCCGCTGATCGCGGTGAGCAGGACGTAGAAGGCGATCGAGGCCAGGCCCATGGCGATGGTCGACCAGGTCGGGGTGAGGTGCCGGTGGTGGACCCGGGCGAACTGGCGCGGGATGGCCTTGTGCGCCGCCATCGAGAAGGTGGTCCGGGCGGTCGGCAGGATGGTGGTCTGGGTGGAGGCGGCGGAGGAGGTCAGCACCATGAAGATCAGCAGCTTGGTGAGGAACCAGCCGAGCCCGGCGCTGCCGAACACGGCTCCGCCGAGCGAGGACAGCACGTCCCCGGAGTTGTCCTCGTTGCCGAGTCCGATCCCGTCGGTGCCGATGCCGGCGAAGGCCTGTGCGGAGGTCGACACCAGGGCGTAGATCAGCAGCAGCAGCACGGTGGAGATGACGGCGGCGCGGCCGGGGGTGCGGGCCGCGTCGGCGGTCTCCTCGTTGACCGAGACCGCGGTGTCCCAGCCCCAGTAGATGAACACGGCGGCCAGCACGCCGGCCGTGAAGGCGCTCGCCGAGGGCACCTCGAAGGGGTTGAACCATGAGCCGCTGATGTGGAGCGCGGTCTCCGGCGGGTGGTCGCCGTAGACCTTCACCAGCGCGGTGACCGACAGCAGCACCAGCATCACGACCTCGATGCACAGCAGCCAGCGCTGGAGGGCGGCGGAGATCTCGATGCCGACGTAGCAGATCGCCGTCATCACGATGATCCAGATCACCCCGGCGACGGTGGTCCAGACGGTGCTCTGGGCCAGCCCGTCGAAGCCGAACAGCTGGAAGCCGTAGACACCGGCGATCTGGGCCAGGTTGGCCATCACGATGATGTCGGCGACCACGATGCCCCAGCCGCCCATCCACCCGGTGCGCGGGCCGAAGGCCCGGGCCGCCCAGGTGAAGGTGGTGCCGCAGTCGGGGTCGGCCGCGTTCAGCTCCTTGTAGGCGTACGCGATCAGCAGCATCGGGATGAACGCCAGGATGGTGATGATCGGCGCCTGCAGCCCGACCCCGACCACGATGATGCCGAGGGTGGCGGCCAGGCTGTACGCCGGCGCGGTGGAGGCCAGGCCGATGGCCACCGAGGAGACCAGGCCGAGGGCACCGGTCTTCAGGCCTTTCTCGCCGGCTCCCGAGCCGACCACGCTGGGCGCGGCGGGCGGAGGCGGAGTGTTGCGTCCGGGGGGACCAGGCATCTTCCCACCCCCTTGATCTCGAACGGAGGGACCGACGGGGTTGAACCACCTCAGCGTACGCCCGGGGGCGGGGCGTTTCCTGTGCAGTGCGTGCACATGGGTCAGTGGCCCCCGGGGGTGGTGGGGCGGAAGAAATTCCGTGAACCTGGATGGATGAGTGTGGCACCGCCGTCAGCTGAAAACGGCGAGGTCGGAGCGGGCGTCCGGCCCCCGCCGGGGTGCCGCGCCGGGGCGCTGACCATGCGTCATCTCCATTTTGGGCCAACGAAGTTCATTGACTGACCCCGGTCCGGCGTGGATTATCGGTGCCTGTTCGACCGGGCCGGGGGGCTGACAGCCGCCCCGCGGCGCCAGTGACGGCCACCGCCGTTGGGGTCGGTGGGGGAGGGCTGCGGGCCGGCGTGCCCGGAGCCGGGAGAAGGACGTGCCGTGCCGACTGTGCCCGAGCTCGTGGCCGCCCGCGCGGCCGCCGATCCGGACCGTACCGCCCTGGTGCAGGGCGCCCGCGAACTGACCTACGGCGGCCTGCTGGACTGGGCCGATGCCGTCGCCGAAGGGCTGCTGGCCCGGGGCGCGGCGACCGGGGACCGGGTCGGGGTGCTGTGCGAACGCTCGATCGAGTACGTGGTCGCCGCGCTCGGGGTGCTCCGGGCGGGCGCCGGCTACCTGCCGGTGGACCCGGCCTACCCGGCCGCGCGCCGGGAGCTGATGCTCGCCGACGCCGGGGTGCGGGAGGTGCTGGACCGGGCGGCCGTGACGGCCGCCCGCCCGGCCGCGCCCGGCCGGCGGCCGGGCGGGGCACCGGCGCCCGACTCTCCGGTGGCCGGCTCCCCGGCGCCCGGCGACCTCGCGTACGTGGTGTACACCTCCGGGTCGACCGGGCGGCCCAAGGGGGTGGCGGTCGAGCACGCGAGCCTGCTCGACCTGGTCGACTGGGTGCACCGCACCTTCCGGCCCGGCCCCGGCGACCGGACCCCGCTGCTGTCCGCGGTCGGCTTCGACGCCTCGGTGCTGGAGCTCTGGCCGTACCTGACGGCGGGCGCCACCGTCCTCGTCCCCGGCGAGCAGGACCGGCGCACCCCCGTCCGGCTGCGCGACTTCCTGGTCGCCTCCGGGGTCACCCTCGCCTTCGCCGCGACCCCGCTGGCCGAGGCGCTCACCGCGCTGCCCTGGCCGGCCGACACCGCGCTGCGCACCCTGCTCACCGGGGGTGACCGGCTGACCGCGCGGCCGCCGGCGGGCCTGCCGTTCGTCCTGGTGGACAACTACGGCCCGGCCGAGTGCACCGTCGTCGCGCTGTCCGGCCCGGTCCGTCCGGGTGGCACCCCGCCCACCGTCGGTCGTCCGCTGCCCGGCGTCACGGCGCTGGTCCGCGACCCGCTGGGCGCGGCCGTGCCGGACGGCGAGGTGGGCGAGCTGTACCTGGGCGGGGCGGGGCTTGCCCGCGGCTACCTGGGGCGCCCCGAGCTCACCGCCGAGCGCTTCACCGAGGACCGGACCCACGGGCGGCTCTACCGCACCGGGGACCTGGTGCGCCGCCGCACCGACGGCGAGTTCGAGTACGTCGGCCGGGCCGACGACCAGGTGCAGATCCGCGGCTTCCGGGTCGAGCCGGGCGAGCTGGAGGGCGCGCTCGGCGCGCTGCCCGGGGTCGCGGCGGCCGCCGTCCTGGCCGGGCCGGACGCGGCCGGGGAGCCCTGCCTGACCGCCTTCTACGTGCCCGGCCCGGACGGCCCGGCCCCCGACGCCGTCCGCCGGGCGCTGGCCGACCGGCTGCCCGCCCACCTGGTCCCCGCCGCGGTGCGGGCCCTGGAAGCGCTGCCGCTGACCGCCCACGGCAAGACCGACCGGGCCGCGCTGCGCGCGCTCTCGGCCGCCGAGCGGCCGCCGGCCGCGCCGCCGCGCACCGCCACCGAGGCGCTGCTGGCGGAGATCTGGTCGGAGGTGTTCGGCTTCCGGGTGGGGGTGGACGAGCCGTTCGACGAGCTGGGCGGGCACTCGCTGCGGGCCATGCGGATCGTCGCCCGGATCGCCGAGCGGCACGGCGCCGACCTGGCGCCGGCCCGGCTGTTCGGCGGCTGCACGGTCGAGCGGCTGGCCCGTGCGCTCGACGCGGCGGGCCCGGCCCGGCCGGTGGAGCGGCTGCCCGAGGAGGCCGAGCAGGGGGCCGCCCCGCTCACCTCCGCCCAGGCCAGGCACTGGTTCCTCGACCAGTTCGCCCCCAACCCGGCGATCTCCAACGTCTCGGTCTCCTTCACCGTGGACGCCGACCCGGACGGCGGATTCGACGCCGCCGCGCTCGCCGCGAGCGTCACCGAGCTGGTGCGCCGCCACCCGGCGCTGCGGACCGCGGTGGTGGAGACGGCGGACGGCCCGCGCCAGCAGGTGCTGCCGGCGGCCGAGGCGGTGACCGGGCCGGTGGTCGAGTCGGTGGACCTGCGGCAGGACCCTGGCGCCGCCGCCGCGCTGTTCGCCGCGCAGACCGCCGAGCCCTTCGACCTGACCCGGCCGCCGCTGCTGCGCGGCACCCTGGCCCGGATCGCCGAGCACCGCTGGCAGCTCGGCCTGACCGTCCACCACATCGCGATCGACGGCCGCTCGGTGGAGCTGCTGCTGGCCGACCTGGCGGTGGTCCACCCGGCGCTGGCCGCCGGCCGGACGCCGCCGGCCCTGCCGCCGGGGCCCGGCACGGCGGAGCTGGCGCGCTGGGAGGAGAGCCGTACGGCCGCCCGGCCCGGGCTGCTGGAGTACTGGACCCGCACGCTGGCGGACGCCCCTCCGCTGCTCGACCTGTCGCCCGGCGACACCCGCCCGGCGCAGCCGAGCTTCCGGGGCGGCACGGTGACCCGCCGGCTCCCGGCCGGGCTGCGCGCCACCCTGGACCGGGCCGCCCGCCGGCTCGGCGCCACCCCGTACACGGTGCTGCTGGCCGGCCTGCTGACCGTCCTGCACCGCCGCACCGGACGGACCGACCTGGTGGTCGGCACGCCGGTCGGCGACCGGCCCCGGGCGGCCTTCGAGTCCACGGTCGGCTGCTTCGTCAACACCCTGCCGCTGCGGGTGGACCTGGCCGGCCGGCCGGACTTCGCCGAACTGGTCGGCCGGGTCGGCGCGGTGGCCGCGGATGCCTTCGCCCACCGGGAACTGCCCTTCGAGCGGCTGGTGGAGGCCCTGACCCCGGCCGGGCGGCGGGCCCACCACCCGGTGTTCCAGGTCATGCTGGTGCTCCAGCAGCCGGAGCTGACCGAAATCCGGCTGCCCGGTGCCACCGTCCGGTTCGACGGCGAACTCCCCGCCGAGCGAGGGCGGTTCGACCTCACGGTGGTGGTCGACCGGGACACCCTGGCGGTGGAGTACGCCACCGACCTGTTCGACGAGGCCTTCGCCCACCGGCTCTCCGAGCAACTGGTGCGGGTGCTGGAGCGGGCCGACACCGAGCCGGCGCCCGCGCTCGCCGCGCTCGACCTGCTCGCCCCGGGCGAGGAGCGGCAGGTACTGGCCTTCGGCCGCGGCGCCCCCGCCCGCCGCCCGGGCCCCGTGCACGACCGGATCGCCGGCCCGCCCGGGCGGCCCGCCGTGCTCTGCGAGGGCGAGTCGCTCGACTACGCCGAACTCGACCGGGCCGTCAACGGCCTGGCCCACGCGCTGCTGGAGCGCGGCCTGAGACCCGGCACCCCGGTCGCGGTCTGCCTGCCGAGATCCGTCGGCTCGGTGGTCGCGATGATCGCCGTGCACCGCGCGGGCGGGGTGTACGTGCCGATGGACCCGGCCCTCCCGGACGAGCGGCTGCGCGGGATGCTCACGGACACCGCGCCGCCGCTGGCCGTCTGCACCGGCGAACTCGGCCGCCGGCTGGCCGGGTTGAGCGCCGCCCCGGTCACTCCGGTCGACCCCGGGCAGCCCGGCCGGGCCGACCGGCCCGCGGTGGTGGTCGGCGAGGACCAGGTCGCCGACATCATGTTCACCTCCGGCTCCACCGGCCGCCCCAAGGGTGTGCTGCTCACCCACGGCGGCCTGGCCAACCTGGTCGCCGCCAAGGTCGAGCTGTTCGACGTCCGGCCCGACAGCACGGTGCTCCAGTTCGTCGCCTTCGGCTTCAGCGTCTCGATCTCGGACGTCTACATGACCCTCACCACCGGGGCCACCCTGGTGGTGCGCGGCGACGCCGAACTGGCCGGCGCGGACCTGGCCGAGCTGATCCGCCGGCACGCCGTCACCAACCTGGTGCTGCCCGCCTCGGTGCTGGCCGCGCTGCCCGACACCGACCTGCCGTCGGTGCGCGCGATCACGGCCGGGGGCGAGGCGTGCAGCGCGGCCCTGGTCGACCGCTGGGCGCCCGGCCGGCACTTCGTCAACGCCTACGGCCCGACCGAGGCCACCACGGCGACGGCCGTCGGGGTGTGCGTGCCCGGCGGCGGCCGGCCGACGGTCGGCGGTCCGATCCCCGGCGCCCGGGTCTACCTGCTGGACGAGCGGCAGCGGCCTGTCCCGGTCGGGGTGCCCGGCGAGCTGTACGTCGGCGGCGCCGGGGTCGGCCGCGGCTACCTCGGGCAGCCGGAGCTGACCGCGGAGCGGTTCCTGCCGGACCCGTTCGCCACCGGTGCGGGGGAGCCCCCGGGCGAAGGCGGGGCGCGGATGTACCGCACCGGCGACCTGGCGCGCTGGCTGCCGGACGGGCGGATCGCCCTGCTCGGCCGCAACGACGACCAGGTGAACGTCCGCGGCGCCCGGGTGGAGATCGGCGACGTCGAGGCCGCGCTGCGGGCCCACCCGGCGGTGGCCGACGCGGCCGCGGCCGTCCGGCGCCACCCGGTGGCGGGCGAGCGGCTGGTGGGCTACCTGGTGGCGGCCGGGGGGCCGGGCGGTGTCGGCGCCGGTCCGCTCCCGGGCACCGCCGCGCTGCGGGTCTTCCTCACCGACCGGCTGCCCGGGCACGCCGTGCCCACCGCCTACGTCACGCTGCCCGCGTTGCCGCGCACCGGCACCGGGAAGGTCGACCGGCGGGCGCTGCCCGCCCCGCAGGAGGCGGCCGGGCCGGGCGGCGGGCGGCGGGCGCCGTCCGGCCCGATCGAGGAGATCCTGGTGGAGATCTGGACCGAGGTGCTCGGCGCGGAGCCCGGCGTTGACGACGACTTCTTCGCCATCGGGGGCCAGTCCCTGCTGGCGGCCGCGGTCGCCGCCCGGATCCGGGACCGCTTCGAGATCCCGTTCCCGGTCCGGATCCTGTTCGACGAACCGACCGTCGCCGCGCTCGCCGGAGCCGTCGAGAAGGCGATCGTCGAGGACCTCGGATGAGCACCCTGGAACAGCGCCTGGCCGAACGGGTGGCCCGGGCCAAGGCCCGCCGGCCCGCCGCCCCCGGCTTCGCGCCGCGGCCCGCCGGGCCCACCCCGCTCTCCGACGCCCAGCGGCGGCTGTGGTTCCTGCACCGCTGGGCGCCGGACAGCGCCGCGTACACCATCCCGGTGGCCTGGCGGCTGCGCGGTGAGCTCGACCGGGAGCGGCTCGCCGCGGCGCTGACCGCGGTCGCCGCCCGGCACGAGATCCTGCGCACCCGGTACCCGGCCGAGGGCGGTGAGCCGACCGCGGTCGTCGACGCCCCCGGGCCGGTGCCGCTGCCGGTCCGCGAGGTGGCCGGCGAGGTGGCCGGCGAGGGGGCCGAGGTGGGGGCGGACGGCCTGGACGCGGCCGTCCGCCGGGCCGTGGCCGAGCCGTTCGACCTCGCGGTGCAGGCGCCGCTGCGCGCCGTGCTGCTGCGCCGCGCGGCGGACGACCACGTCCTGCTGGTCTGCCTGCACCACATCGCGGCGGACGGCTGGTCGGTCGGCCTGCTGGCGGCCGACCTGGCCGCCGCGTACCGGGCCGGGGAGGGCGCCGTACTGCCGCCCGCGGTCTCCTACGCCGATGTCACCCACGCCCGGCTCGGCCGCCGGTACGAGAAGGAACTCCTCTACTGGCAGCAGCGGTTGGCCGGCGCGCCGACCGTGCTGGAGCTGCCCGCCGACCGCCCCCGGCAGGCCGTCGCCGACGACGCCGGCGCGGCCGTCCGGTACACCCTGGACGAACCGACCACCGCCGGGCTGCGCCGGCTGGCCGCCGAACTGCGCTGCACCACCTTCATGGTGCTGCTCGCGGCCTTCCAGGCGCTGTGCGCCCGGCACGCGGGGGTCGACGACATCCTGGTCGGCACCCCGGTGGCCGGGCGGGACGAGGTGCCCGAGGTGTTCGGCTGCTTCCTGGACACCATCGTGCTGCGCGGCACCTTCGCACCCGGCCGAACCACCCGCCAACTGCTGGGCGAGGTGCGCGAGTCGGTGCTCGCCGACACCGCGCACAGCGCCCTGCCGTTCGACCGGCTGGTCGGCCGGGCCGCCCGGCAGGCCGGCCACCACCCGGTGTACCAGGTGCAGTTGGTGGCCACCCACGTGCCGAGGGTGGCGCTGCGGCTGGAGGGCGTCGAGGTCGAGTGGCTGGACGTGGCGGCCCGGACCGCCAAGGTCGACCTCAGCCTGTCCGCCGAGGACCTCGGCGGGCCGACCGTCGAGATCACCGCGGTCTACCGCACCGCGCTGTTCGACCCGGACACCGTCCGCCGCTTCACCGCGCAGTACGGCAGGCTGATCGCCGCCATGGCCGCCGCGCCGGACGCCCCCGTCGACCGGCTGCCGATCCTCGGCCCCGAGGAACTGCGGCTGACCGCCGAGGCGGCCACCGCCACCGCCCCCGCGCCCGGTACGCTGCTCGACCGCTTCGACCGCTGGGTGCGCACCGCCCCCGACCGCCCGGCCGTCGTCGCCCCCGACGGCGCCCTGAGCTACGCCGAACTCGACCGCGTCGCACGTGCGTTGGCCGATCGGCTGGGCGGCAGCACGGTGGTCGGAGTGCACGCCGCGCCCGGTACCGGCTTCCTCGCCGCGGTGCTGGCCTGCTGGCGGGCGGGCGCGGCGTACGTCCCGATCGACCCCGCCCTGCCGCCCGCCCGGCAGCAGGAGCTGCTGGCCTCGGCCGGCGCCGCCCTGCTGGTGTCCGGGGCGGCCGGGGAGCCCGAGCTGCGCCGGGTCGGCGCCGACGGCACGCCGGACGCCACGCCGGACGAAACGCTCGCCTATGTGCTGTTCACCTCCGGCTCCACCGGCCGCCCCAAGGGCGTCGCGGTCGGCCACGACAGCCTCGCCGCCTACCTGGCGAGCGTCACCGAGGTGCTCGGCGCGGCGCCGGCCGGCGCGGTGGAGCAGTACGCCGTCTGCTCCACGCTGGCCGCCGACCTCGGCCACACCATGCTGTTCGGGGCGCTCTGGGCGGGCGGCACCGTCCGGCTGCTCGCCGCCGACCTGGTCGCGGACGCCGACGCGCTCGCCGGACACCTCGCCGAGCACCCCGTCGACCTGCTCAAGCTGGTGCCCTCCCAGCTCGCCGCGCTGCTCACCGCCGACCGCCCCGCCGACCTGCTGCCGCGCCGCTGCCTGGTGCTCGGCGGCGAGGCGGTGAGCTGGGAACTGGTGGACCGGATCCGCGAGTTGAGCCCGGCGCTACGGGTGCTCAACCACTACGGGCCGACCGAGACCACCGTCGGCGTGCTCACCGCCGAGCTCACCGCTCCGGCCGTCGGGCGGCCGCCCGTACCGCCGCTCGGCCGCCCGCTGCCGCACGTCTCGGCCCGGATCCTGGACGGGCACGGGCAGCCGGTGCCGGTCGGCGTCCCCGGCGAGCTGTGGATCGGCGGCCCCGCCGTCGCCCGCGGCTACCTCGGCGACCCCGAACGGACCGCCGAGCGGTTCCGGACCGATCCGGACACCGGCGGCCGCCGCTACCGCACCGGCGACCGCGCGCGCTGGCGGCCCGACGGCACCGTGGAGTTCCTCGGCCGCGCCGACCGCCAGGTGAAGATCCGCGGCTACCGGGTCGAACCCGGCGAGGTGGAGGCCGCACTGCGGGCCCAGCCGGGCATCGCCGACGCCGCGGTGCTGGCCACCGACGGCCGGCTGGTCGGCTACCTGGTGGCCACCCGGCCGGACGCCCTCGACGGGCTGGCCGAGCGGCTGGGCGCGCTGCTGCCCGGGCACCTGGTGCCCGCCGCCCTGATCCCGCTGGACGCCCTCCCGCTGACCGCCAACGGCAAGGTCGACCGCGCCGCGCTCCCGGCCGCCCCGCCCCCCGCCGGCACCGGGTGCGCCCCGCGGACCCGGTTGGAGCGGGCCGTCGCGGCCGTCTTCGCCGACCTCCTCGGCCTGCCGGTGGACCGCGCCGACGCCGACTTCTTCGCCCTCGGCGGCCACTCCCTGCTGGCCACCCGCGCGGTCTCCCGGCTGCGCCGCGACCTCGGCGTCACCCTGCCGCTGCCCACCCTGTTCGCCCACCCGACCGTGGCCGGCCTCGCCCGGCAGCTGGCCGCCCTGCGCGAGGGCGCGAGCGGCTACCCGCCGCTGCGCCCCGGCACGCCGGTCACGGTCTCCTACGCCCAGCAGCGCCTGTGGTTCCTGGACCAGGTGACGCCCGGCAACCCCGCCTACAACCTGCCGTACGCGCTGCGCCTGGACGGCGACCTGGACGTGCCGGCCCTCGCGGCCGCGCTGAGCGCGGTGACCGCCCGGCACGACAGCCTGCGCACGGTCTTCCCCGCCGTCGACGGCGCCCCGGTGCCCGCGATCCGGCCGCCCGCGCCGGTGCCGCTGCCGGTCACCGACCTGCGCGCCGCCACTCCCGAGCAGGTCCGGGCCGAGCTCGACGCCGAGTTCCGGCACGGCTTCGACCTGGCCGCCGGCCCGCTGCTGCGGGCCCGGTTGCTGCGCGTGGAGGACCGCGCCCACCTGCTGCTGCTGACCTTCCACCACATCGTCTTCGACGGCTGGTCGCACGCGCTGTTCGCCGCCGAGGTGAGTGCCGCCTACGCCGGGACGCCGCTGCCCGCCGCCGGCCTCCAGTACGCCGACCACGCCGCCTGGCAGCGCTCCGCCGACCACGCCGAGGGCCTGGGCCACTGGCGCGAGCTGCTGGCCGGCGCCCCGCCCTGGCTGGAGCTGCCCGCCGACCGGCCCCGGCCCGCCCGGCCCAGCCACACCGGCGGCGCCGTGCCCGTCACGGTGCCCGGCGAGGTCGCCGGGCCGCTGCTGGCGCTCGGCCGGGCCGAGGGCGCGACCGCGTTCATGACGCTGTTCGCCGCCTACCAGGTGCTGCTCGCCCGCTACGCCGGGGTGGCCGACCTGGTGGTCGGTGTCCCGGTCGCCGGGCGGGTCCACCCCGACGCCGACGACCTGGTCGGCTTCTTCGTCAACATGCTGCCGCTGCGCGGCCGGCCGGAGCCCGGGCTCGGCTTCCGCGAGCACCTGCGCCGGGTCCGGGACACCTGCGTGGCGGCCTTCGGGCACGCCGACGTCCCGTTCGAGTGGCTGGTCGAGCAGCTCGCCCCGGTCCGCGACCCCGGCCGTACCCCGCTGTTCTCCACCATGTTCGCCCTGCAGAACACCCCGGCGCCCGCCTGGCACCTGCCGGGTTCGACCGCCACCCCGGTGGACGGGCCCACCGGCGTCGCCAAGTTCGACCTCTCGCTGATCCTCACCGAGCGGGGGGACGGGCTGGGCGGCGCGCTCGAGTACAGCGCGGACGTGCTGGCGGAGAGCACCGCGCGGCGGCTGGCCGAGTGGTTCACCACCCTGCTGCGGGCGATCGCCGCCGACCCGGACACCGCCCTGGCCGACCTCCCGCTGGCCGGCGAGGCCGAACGGCGGCTGGTGCTGGAGCGGTGGAACGACACCACCGCCGACCTGCCCACCGCCACCGTGCCCGAGCGGATCGCGGCGCACGCCGCCCGCACCCCCGACGCGCCGGCCGTCGGTGACGGCATCCGCACCCTGAGCTACGCCGAACTCGACCGCCACGCCGACGACCTGGCCCGCGCCCTGCGGGCGGCCGGGGTCCGTCCCGGCACCGTGGTCGGGGTCGCGGCCGCCCGCACCGCGTACCTGGTGGCCGCCCTGCTCGGCGTGCTCAGGGCCGGCGGCTGCTACCTGCCGCTGGACCCCGACTACCCGGCCGAGCGGCTGGCGTACATGCTCGCCGACTCCGGCGCGGCCGTGCTGCTCACCGACGACGGCGCCGCGCCGCCCGGACTCCCCTTCGCCGGGCCGGTGCTGGCCCTCGACGCCGGCGCGGCGGACCCCCGCCCGCTGCCGGCCCCGGCCCCGGAGCGGACGGCCTACCTGATCTACACCTCCGGCTCCACCGGACGGCCCAAGGGCGTCGCCGTGTCGCAGGGGGCACTGGCCAACCTGCTGGCCGCGATCGGCGCCGAACTGCCCGGCCCCGGCCCGGACGACACCGTGCTGGCCGTCACCACCCTCTCCTTCGACATCGCCGGCCTGGAGCTCTGGCTGCCGCTGGTGCACGGCGCCCGGGTCGACCTCGCGGACCGCGCCACCGTCCGTGACGGCGCCGCACTCGCCCGGCGGATCACCGCCGGCGGCGCGACCTTCCTCCAGGCCACCCCCGCCACCTGGCGGCTGCTGCTGGAGGCCGGCTGGACCGGCGGCCCCGGCCTGACCGCCCTGTGCGGCGGCGAACCGCTCCCCGCCGACCTGGCCGCCGCGCTGCGGCCGAAGGTCCGCGCGCTGTGGAACCTCTACGGTCCGACCGAGGCCACCATCTGGAGCACCGCCCGCCGGATCACCGACGACGACGGGATCACCGTCGGCCGCCCGCTCGCCAACACCACCGCGTACGTGCTCGACGACCGGCTGCGGCCGGTGCCGCTCGGCGCCGTCGGCGAGCTGTACCTCGGCGGCGCGGGCCTCGCCGACGGCTACCACGGCCGGCCCGGGCTCACCGCGGCCGCGTTCCTGCCCAACCCGTACGGGCCCGGTCGGCTGTACCGCACCGGCGACCTCGCCCGGCACCGCGCCGACGGCCAACTCCTGCTGCTCGGACGGGCGGACGGCCAGCTCAAACTGCGCGGCTACCGGATCGAGCCCGGCGAGATCGAGGCCGCCCTCGCCGAGGACCCGCTGGTGGCCCGTGCGGCGGTGGTGGTGCGCCCGGACCGGGCCGGCGAGCCGCAGCTGATCGGCTACCTGGTGCTCGCCGGTCCGGCCGACGGCGCCCCGCTCGGCGCGATCGCCGACCGGCTGCGCCGGCGCCTGCCCGCCCACCTGGTACCGGCCCGGCTGGTCACCGTCGACGCCCTCCCGCTCAGCCCCGCCGGCAAGCTCGACCGCGCCGCCCTGCCCGCACCGCCCGCCGCCCGACCCCCGGCCGGGCCGCGCACCGGGGCCCCCGCCACCGCGGCCGAGGCGCGGGTCGCGGAGGTGTTCGAGGACATCCTGGAGCGCCCGGTGGGCCCGGACGAGGACTTCTTCGCGGCCGGTGGCGACTCGATGCGCGCGGTCCGCGCGGTCCGCCGGATCGACCCGGCGCTCTCCGTCCTCGACCTGTTCACCCACCCCACCGTCCGCGGCCTCGCCGCCCTGCTCGGCGGGCCCGGCCGGGCGGCCGAGCTGCTGCACCGGATGACCGGCCGCGCCGCCGCCACCGCCGAGGTCACCGTGGTCGCCGTCCCGTTCGGCGGCGCCGGCGCCATCGTCTACCGCGACCTCGCCGACCGGCTGCCCGGCAGCTGGGCGCTGTACGCCGTCCAGCCGCCCGGCCGCGACCCGGCCCACCCCGGCGAGCCGCCCGTACCGGTCGAGGAGCTGGCCCGGCGCTGCACCGAACGGATCCTCGCGCAGCGGCCCGGACCGGTGGTGCTCTACGGCCACTGCGTCGGCGCCGCGCTCGCCACCGCGATCGAGGCCCGGCTGCGCGCGGCCGGCCACCCGGTGCTCGGCCTGGTGGTCGGCGCGGCCTTCCCGACCGCCGAACTTCCCGGACTCCTCGGCAGGTTGGCCCGCCTCGCGCCCGGCCGCCGGCAGTCCGACCGGGCCCTGACGGACGGCCTGCGGGCACTCGGTGGCCTGGCCGACGAGCTCCCCGAGGCCGAACGGCGCCTGCTGGCCGCCGCCGTCCGGCACGACGCCACCGAGGCGGAACGCTTCTACGGCGCCCCGGCCGAACCCGGCCCCACCCCCGTCCTGGTGGTGGTCGGCGAGCGGGACAAGGTGACCGAGTTCCACCAGGAACGCGCCCACGAGTGGTCCGGCTACGGCGGAGCGGTGGACACCGCCGTGGTCGCCGGCGCCGGGCACTTCTTCCAGCGCGAACCCCAACTGGCCGGCATCCTGCGGGAGCGGGTGGCCCGCTGGCAGCGCGCCGAACCACCGCTCGCCCCGCCCGCCGTACCCCCGCCGTCCCGGCTGCCGGCCTTCCTGACCGTCACCCTCGGCCAACTGGTCTCGCTGGTCGGCACCGGCCTGTCCACCTTCGCGCTCGGCCTGTGGGCGTACCGGACCACCGGCACCGTCACCGCCTTCGCCGCGATCGCGGCCTTCGCGCTGCTCCCGGCCATCCTGGCCGCCCCGTTCGCGGGCGCGGTCGCCGACCGGTACGACCGCAGGCGGGTGATGATCGGCTGCGACCTGGCCGCGCTCGGCGCCGGCCTGGCCGCCGCCGGGCTGCTCACCGCGGACGCGCTGCGGCTCTGGCAGCTGTACGCGGTGGTGATCGTCGGAGCGGTCGCCACCGCCTTCCGGCAGCCCGCCTACCTGGCCGCCGTCACCCAGCTCACCCCCAAGCGCTACCTCGGCCAGGCCAACGGCGTGGTCGGCCTGGGCACCGCCACCGGCGCACTGTTCGCCCAACTCCTCGGCGGCGCCTTGGCGGTGGCCTTCGGCCTCGCCACCGTGGTGTGGCTGGACGTGCTCTCCTTCACCGTCTCGCTGGCCACCCTGCTCGCGGTCCGCTTCCCCGAGCTGGGCTTCGTCCGCCGGGACGGCCCGCTGCTGCGCGAGATCGCCGACGGCTGGCGGTTCCTCGCCCGGCGCCGCGGGCTGGTCGCGCTCGCCGTGTTCTTCGCCGTCGCCAACGCGCTCGGCGGCGTGGTGACCGTCCTGGTCACCCCGCTGGTGCTGGCCTTCGCCTCGCCCGCCGCGCTCGGCGTGGTGCTGGCCGCCCAAGGCGCCGGGCTGCTGGCCGGCAGCGCGCTGATGGCGGTCTGGGGCGGCACCCGGCGCCGCGCCGCCGGCATGATCGCCTTCGTCGGCCTGTTCGCCGCCTCCGCCGTACTGATCGGGCTGCGCCCCAGCGCCGCCTTCCCGACCCTCGGGATGTTCGGCATCGGGGTCTGCGCGGCCCTGATCAACGCGCACTGGCTGGCCCTGGTCCAGGTCAAGGTCGGCCTGGACCTCCAGGGCCGGGTACTCGCCACCTGCCTGATGCTCGCCCGGCTGGTGATGCCGCTCGGCTACCTGGTCACCGGCCCGCTCACCGACCGGGTCTTCGAACCCCTGCTCCGCGCCCCGCTCTCGCCGCCCGGCCGCCTGCTCGGCGCCCTGCTCGGCACCGGCCCCGGCCGGGGGATGGCCGCCGTGGTCGTCCTCACCGGACTGGTGGCGCTGGCCTGGACGCTGGCGGGCTACTGGTACCGGCCGCTGCGCGAGGCCGACGACTCGATCCCGGACTCCGGGCCGCCGACCGCCGCCCATCCGGCCACCGCCGCCCACCCGGCCGACCCGCGGGAATCCTGATGCTCACCCACCCCACCAGACCCGAGCACGTCCTGTTCACCGCCGCCGACCTGGAGCCGCCCGCGGCGGGCCTGCCGCCGGCGGCCCGCGGCCATGCCGACGCGCTGCGCCGGGTGCTCGACTGGGCCCGGACGTACCTCACCGAGCCGCACCCCGAACTCGGCCGCGACGGCCCGGTCTGCCCGTTCGTCGGGGCCTCGCTGCGGGACGGGCGCTTCCACCTGGCCCTGCGGCCCGGCCGGCCCGCCGACCGCGGGGAGGTGGCGGAGGCGGTCGCGGTGTACCGGGACTGGTTCCTACGGCTGGCCGCGCCGGGCGCACCCCGGGCCCAGTTCACCACCGTCCTGATCGTCTTCCCGGACCTCCCGACCGCCGAGGCGCCCGGGCTGATCGACCGGACCCAGCTGGAGCTGAAGGGCGAGTTCGTCGAGGCCGGCCTGATGCTCGGCCAGTTCCACGACCTGCCGCCGGACCAACCCGGCCTGTGGAACCCGGAGTTCCGGCCGCTGCGCAGCCCGCTGCCGATGCTGGTGATCCGGCACATGGTGTCCACCGACCTGCCGTTCCTGCTCGACGACCCGCGCCACCGGGCCGCCTACCGCCGGCTGTTCGGCGGCCGCGAACCGGACCCCCGGCGCCGGGTGCCGTCCTGAACGGGCCCCCGGCGCCGGGCGGTGGCCGTCAGGTGGCGATGCCGCAGTACTGCTGCTGCTTGCCGATCACCCGGTAGACGCAGTCGGCGGTCTCCACCAGCCGCAGCACCGCCTCGCGGTTGCGGCTGGTCTCCCGGCCGATCACCTCGTCGGGCGGGTAGAAGCCGCTGCTGCCGTTCGGGCCGGGGTACATCTCGAAGGTGTAGGCGAAGACCCGGTGCACGCCCCACAGCCAGTCGTCGATCGCCCCGTCGGTGATGTAGAGGTCGCTGGACTGCTCGGGGGTGTAGCCGTTGGTGCCCGCCATGCTGCGGCCGAGGGTGGCGAAGGTGTTGTACTCGTCGGCGGTCATCCCGGTGGCGGTGTTGGCGGTGGTCCAGCCGAACGGCCAGAGCACCAGCTGGCTGTAGGTGTGGAAGTCGATCGCGGCGGTGATCTGCTGCTTCCCGCCGACCACCCGGCTGCGGACGAAGTCGGCGACCACCTTGGTCTCCTTGGCGGACTCCGGCGCGCTGCCCCGGTAGGTCTCGCTGGAGGTGGAGCCGGAGGAGCCGCCGCAGCAGCCCCACTTGTAGTTCCAGTTCCGGTTGAGGTCGGTACCGGCGCTGCTGCTGCCGGAGTTGGGCTGGCGGTCCTTGCGCCAGCTGCGGTAGCGGCCGGTGGCGATGTCGTACTCGCCGCCGTCCGGGTTGAGGTCCGGGACCACCCAGATCTCGCGGCTGTTGACGGCGCCCGCGATCCGGCTGTCGGTGGCGTACTTGTCGCCGAACTCGTGCAGCAGGTAGAGCGCCATCTCGACGGTGAGGTGCTCGCGGGCGTGCTGGTGGGCGGTGAACAGCACCTCGGGCTCGTTCTCGTCGGTACCGACGTTGTCGCTGATCTTGATCGCGACGATCGCCCGGCCCTCGTACGAGGTGCCGATCACCCGCTTGCTCATGATGTCGGGGTGCGCGGCGACCACGGCGTCGATGTCGGCGGTGGCCTCGGCGTAGTTGTGGTACCCGGAGTCGGCGGACGGGAAGTCCGTCACCGCGCCCGGTGCCTCCTGCGCCTGCGGCGCGTCGTCCTGGGGGCCGGGCAGCGGTGTGGGCGCCCAGCCGAGCGCCCGCAGCCGGGCGGTCTCGGCGGCGTCGGCGGTGACCACCACCGAGTCGGTGCGCACGGCGTCCACGGAGGCGCCGGTGGCGGCGATCGCGGTGCGCTCGGCGACCGTCCGGGGGCCCTGGACGACGTACTGCCGGGCGCCGTCCGCGGCGACGGCGGCGCGCTCGGGGCCGGCCGCCCTGGCGGAGGCCTGTGAACTGAGGGGGGACGCGAGAGCGAGGGCCAGCAGCACGGCGGTGGCCGCGGCGGGCTTCCCTCGGCGGGGCAGTCGCATGACTGTCCTCCTGTGGGGGTCCGTAGGGGACGGAACGGGGGAGGAACTGCGGCGCGCGCCAGCATGATGGTCCGTCAATGTCATGCTTACGTCAAGACCTCCCCGAGCGCCCACCGCCGAGGCCGTCCGCCCAAGGGCGCTACGGGCCGTTCGCGAGGGACCGTCACCGTGCCGGCTTCCCCCGGGGGCGGGCGAAGACGTCCTCGACCCGCATCGGGAACGGTTGCTCCGTCGCGCGCGCCGGTATCTCTTTCAGGTGGGGCCGAGGGTCCAGTAGACGAGGGAGAGGGTGGCCATCGAGACCAGGGTGGAGGAGAGCACGCTGTCGCGGGCCAAGGCGGTGCTGAGGCCGTACTCGCGGGCGTAGACGAAGGCGTTCTGGGCGGTGGGCAGGGCCGAGCAGAGGACCACCGCGAGGAGTTGGGGCCGGGGCAGGTGCAGGAGGAGGGCCCCGACGGCGAGTGCGGCCAGGGGCTGGACCAGGGTCTTCAGCAGGACCGTGACGCCGACCTCGGCGCGGCGGCCGGCGGTGGCGCGGTCGCGGCGGCCGTGCAGCGACATGCCGAGGGTGACCAGGGCGGTCGGCACCGCGGCCGCGCCGAGCAGTTCGCCGGGGCGGGCGAGGGTGGGTGGCAGTGTCCAGCCGGTGGCGGAGAGCAGTGCGCCCAGGGCGGAGGCCAGGATGATCGGGTTGCGCAGCGGCAGCATCAACAGCCGGCCGCGCCGGGCGCCGCGCTCGGTGCCCGCGTCCAGCAGGGCGAGGATCACCGGGGTGACCAGCAGCACCTGGAACAGCAGGATCTGCGCGACGAACGAGGCGTCACCGAGCACCTGAAGGGCCACCGGGATGCCCAGGTTGGCCGAGTTGACGTAGCCGGCCGCCATGCCGCTGATCGCTTGGTCGGCCGGCCGGCGGTCGAACAGCCGGCGCGCGGCCAGCACGCCCAGGCCGGTGGCGAGTGCGGTGCCGGCCGCGAAGGCGAGCATCGCGGTGTTGGCGAAGGAGTCCAGCCGGGCCTTGGCGAGCATCGTGAACAGGGCGGCCGGCATCGCCACGTGGAACACGAACCGGCCGAGCACCGCCTCCGCCTGCGGACCGAGCAGCCCGGCGCGGGCGACCAGGTAGCCGACCGCGGTGAGCACCCAGATCGGCGTGAAGCCGGAGAGCAGGTGCTGCATGGAACCTCGGGTCGTGATCGTCCGGTACGGGCCGCCGGCAGCAGTCTGCCACGGCGGCCCGGGACGCTCCCGGGCGGGGCCGGCGACCGGCCGGCCCCGCCGTACGGGCGGTTACGGCAGGGTGAGGACCTGGCCGGGGTGGATCAGGTCGGGGTTGACGCCGACCGTGGGGGAGTTGCTCCGGTACAGGTGCTGCCAGCCGCCCAGGGTCAGGCTGTCCGAGATCGTGGAGAGGGTGTCCCCGGGGGCGACCGTGTAGGTGGTCGCGGGCGCCGGCTGGGCCGGGGTCGTCGCGGCGACGGGGACGGTGGCGGCCGGGTCCGTGGTGGCCGTCGTGGTCGGCGCCGCGGTCGGGTCGGGGGTGGCGGTGCCCGAGGCGCCCGGGACGGGCAGGTCGCCGGTGGTCGGCGAGCCGGTCGGCGAGGGGGTGACCGGGGTGGTCGCGGTCGGGTCGGGGGTGGTGACCGGCGGGGTGGCCGTGGGGTCGCCGGTGGGCCGGCCGGTCGGCTGCGTGCTCGGCTGGCCGGTCGGCTGGGTGCCGGGCTGGGTGGTGGGCTGGTCCGTGGTGGCCGGCGGCACCTCGCCGACGGTGCTCGAGCCCGTGCCGTCGGTCGGCGCGGCGGGCTGCGGGGTGAGGTACGGCAGCACGAACTGCGGGACCACACCGCCGTCGCCGCGGACCGGGGTGCCGGAGCTGGGCGCGGGGGTCGGCTCGGGCGTGGCCGTGGGCGCCGGGGTGGGCGCGGCGGGCAGGCCGGCGGCCGGGCCGCAGCTGGGCCACAGGCTCGGGCCGTGGCCGGCGAGCAGCCGCTCGGCGACGGTGATCTGCTCCGCCTGGGTGGCGTGGTCGGGCTGCGCCGCGAACTCGTCGCCGCCGTACGCGACCCAGGTCCGCAGGGTCAGCCCGAGGCCGCCGTAGCGCCCGGTGCCCGGGTCGACCGTCCAGTTGCCGCCGGTCTCGCACTGCGCGACCGCCTGCCAGGTCTCCGGCGTGGCGGCGTGCGCCCCGGTCGCGGTCAGCAGCGGCAGCGCGAGGCCCACCCCTGCCACTCCGGCGGCCGCGACGGCGCGATCGGTCTGGGTGGGACGGCGGTGACGACCGGAGCCCGAAAAGACCATCAGATAATCCCTCTCCGCACGCCTGCGAGGTGAGCTGTCGGGTTCGGACCGGGAGGTGGCCCGGCCGCGCAGGGCGCGGCTTCACCCCAAGCCGAAGGGGGATCGGCGCAGAAACTGGGTCCCCCGCCCCTGCCCAGGGTCTTTCGGTCGTCCCGGTCGCGCGGTGGGCAGGGTTGGGCGTGCCGTGCTTCGGGAGCTCGCAGCAGCGAACTGATCGGGAGATTAGAGGGATCAGTACCTCAATAACAAGCCTGCATACTGAGCATCACACAATCATCACGGTTGGCTCGGGCGTTGCTGTCCGAGCCCGGTTCACCCGGTGTCAGAAACACCCTTCGGCCGCACCGGAGGTTCGACGGCGCACGGCCTCCGGGAGCCCCATCGCATCGAACAGGGCCAGCGACCGGCGCCGGTGCTCCGCTGCCTCGGCCGGGCGTCCGAGCGCGCCGGACGCCCGGCCGAGGCCCTCCGCCGCGTGGGCCTCGTGGAAGCGGTGGCCGATCCGTACCGCGAGGTCGAGCGCCGTGCGGTGGTGCTCGGCCGCGGCCCGCGGGTCGCCCAGGTCGAGCCGGATGTCGCCCGCGACCCGGTGTGCGGCGCAGGTGAGCGAGGGGCGGCTGATGTCCAGCAGGACCTCCAGCGCCCGGCCCACCCGGGCGAGCGCCTCCTGCGGCCGGCCGCGCGCCCGGTCCAGCTCGGCCAGTTCGATCAGCGAGTGCGCCTGGCCGGCCCGGTCGTCGAGCCGGCCGCCCCCATGGTGATCAGGCCGACCATCCTGCCGTAGCGCTCACCGAGTTCGTGGTCGATCTCCAGGGAGAGCGCGGTCGAGTGGAGCGCCCCCTCGTAGTCGCCCGCCATCACCTGGACCTGCCCGCGCAGCCAGAGCGCGATCGACTCCTCCCGCCGACGGCCGCTCTCCCGAACCGCCGCCAGCGCCCGGTCGAGGTGGTCGAGCGAGTCCCGGTGGTCGCCCAGGTGCAGGCCGAACATCGCCACCCGGATCCGGGCGTCCGCCTCGCACCGGCGGTCGCCGGTGGCCCGGGCGAGCCGCAGGGCGCGCCGGCCGCAGTCGACGGCGAGCGCGAGCCGGTCCCCCCCAGTACGCCACCCCCAGGTTGGTCAGGTTCGCGGTCTCGGCGTCCCGGTCGCCGGAGCGCCGCGCGGCCTCGATGGCGATGGTGTGGGCGGCGACCGGCTCGTCGGTGTGACGGTGGTAGCGGAGGTAGTCGGCCAGATTGTTGGTGATCAGCCAGGCGTGGCTCGCCGCGCCCGCGTCGGGCGCGGCCCGGCACCGTCAAGCTCACCGTCGGCTACACCGGCAAGGGCGACACCTGGCGCTACACGCTGGCGGACACCCACATCGACAAGAAGATCGCCGACATGCCGCTCTGCACCACCCCGTCCCCGTCCCCGACGCCGAGTTCGTCGGTGTCCCCGAGTTCGTCGGCGCCGCCGAGCGGCTCGCCGAAGCCCAGCACGTCCGTCCCGCCGTCGTCCAGCGCCCCGGCCCCGACCACGCCGACCCCGACCACGCCGACCCCGAGCACGCCGACCCCGAGCGGCTCGGCCACGCCCGAGAAGCCGAAGCTGGCCGAGACCGGCGGCGGCAGCAGCGGCGGCCTGATCGCCGCGGTCGGCGGCGGCGCGGTGCTGGTCGGCGGCGGTGTCCTGGTCGCGGCCCGGCGCAAGGGCCGGCACGGCAACTGACCGGCAGGACAGGTGGGCTGGACGGCCGGCGGGGCGACCCCCGCCGGCCGTCCGGCATTTCCGGGCAAACCGGTGAACCCCCGCGGTGGCCCCGGCCGTCGTCCCAGGTGAGGCCCCGTCCGTACGGGCCCCGAGGGCACGCGAACGGAGAACTGCCGCATGGGAAATCGATCCGGTCACGCGAGGCACTCAGGCCCCGGCCTGCGGCCCGCGCTGGCCCGCCACAAGGTGCTGGTCGCGGGAGGAACCGCCGCACTGCTCGCCGCCTCGGTGCTGGCCGTCTCCGCACAGGCCTCCGGCCCGCCCGCCGCACCGGCTGCTGCCGCCACGGCCGCCGCCGCGACGCCGATCGCGGTGCAGGAGTGGCTGTACCCCGGGCCGGCCGGTTCGGTGACCTGCAGCGCCCCGGCCGAGTATGCGGACGGGCGGGTCAAGAACGGCGTGCTGAAGCCGGAGTACTACACGATCAACGCCCAGGGCCAGGCCGTCCTGATGCCGGCCTCCGACCCGGCCTACGCGTGCAACGGTTACAGCGTGGCCAA